>JALYSK010000012.1 GCA_030854805.1 Chloroflexota bacterium
CGGCATAGATCCGGGCGAGGGATACGGCGTCGCTGATCGCCTCCCCGCTCGGGGTCGCGGCGGAGTATAGCACCTCATAGATCGCGCTCCGCAGGATCGCACGCTCCACCCGACCGAGCTCGGAGACCGGTATCGCCGGCGCCAGCTCGGCTATCCGCCGGTCAATCAGCGACCGATGCCCGGCCACCCCGGCCACGATGGTGCGGGCGTGCTCGGCGACCTCATCGGTGACCGCCCGCTCCTCGGCCATGCGAGCCAGCGCCTGGACCGCCTGCCGCGGCCGGAATTCCTCCTCAAAAAGGGCCAGTAGCGCCAGCCGGCGCGCCTGGAGGCCCGGCCGAGCACGGGTGGCGCCCCGGGAGGCGGCCATGACCTCGATCAGGCCTCCCGCCGCTCGATCCGGACGACGCTGGCAGCCTGGTGAGGGTGACTGCGACTCCACTCGGCGATCTGTGCTGGCACGCCGGCCCGGGCCGCCTCCGAAGCGACGCGGATCGCGTGCTCCATCATCCGCGCCCGAGCTCGGCCGTGGGTCACGATGCTCACGCCGCGCACGCCGAGCAGCGGGGAGCCGCCGTATTGCTCGTAGTCGAATCGCTCCTTGATCCGCTCGAACCCAGGCTTCAGGGCGAGCAGCGCGAACGGCGCCAGAGGCCCCTGCTGGAGATCGGTGCGCAGCGAGCGAAAGATGTACGAGGTCAGGCCCTCGAAGAACTTGATCACGACATTCCCCACGAACCCGTCGCACACGACCACGTCCGCGGCGTGGCCGATCATCTCGTGGGCCTCCACGTTGCCCACGAAGTTCAGTCCCGAGGCGCGAAGGCGCACGTACGCCTCACGCGTCAGCGCGTCGCCCTTCTTCTCCTCCTCACCGATATTGAGCAGACCGATCCGCGGGTGCGTCACCTTGAGCACGCGCTCCGCAAAGATCGCGCCCATGGCGGCGAACTGCACCAGGTTGTCGGGACTCGAATCGACGTTGGCGCCGACATCGAGGAGCATCACCGGCCCGGTGGCCGTCACCATGTGTGCGGGCAGCGCGGGCCTGTCGATCCCCTCGATACGACCGAGCCGGAAGATCGCCGCCGCAATGGTCGCCCCGGTCGAGCCGGCGCTCACGACCGCATCGGCGTCACCCTCACGCACCAGGTTGGTGGCCACCACAATCGAGGAACGTCGCTTGGCACGAATCGCCTGGGCAGGGTGGTCGCTCATGCCGATCAATTCCGGTGCGTCGACGAAGCGGACGCTTGCTGGACGACCGTGACCATACTCGGCGATCTCGCGCTCGATCCTCGGAAGATCGCCGACCAGGATCACCTCGTCGGCGTGGCTTGCGGCGTAGGTGATGGCGCCGCGCACGACCTCGCGCGGAGCGTGGTCGCCGCCCATCGCGTCAACCGCGATGCGCACCGCGCTCATTGCTTCCGGTGGATCGCGCTCGTCAGCGCTGCCCCTCGCTCGGGGTCGCGGACTCGACCGATACCGCCTCGCGACCGTTGTAGTAGCCACAGGTCGGGCATACGTGGTGGGCGCGCTTCAGCTCGTGACAGTGATCGCATTCGACCAGCGGCGGAGCGCTGATCGCCAGGTGGGCGCGCCGCTCTCCCTGGCGCGCCTTGGAAACCTTTCGCTTGGGGACGCCCACGCGTAACTCCTTGGCCGATGAGACAGACGGTGAAAACGGGAGGCCGAGTATACCGGCTAGTCCGCGTCGTCGCCTCGCAGCAGGCTGGCCAGCGGCGCGAGCCGCGGATCGGTCTCGAGCTCGGCGTGCGCCCGATGACCGGGGTCGAGTCGCTCGCCGCATTCCGGGCAGAGACCCGGGCAGTCGGCGCGACAGAGCGGGTGCATAGGCTCGGTCAGGGCCAACTCGTCGTGCAGGACCTGGTCCAGCTCGATCTCGTGCTGCGCGTTGATGCGGAGCGCTCCCTCGTCGTCGTCGGCCACCGAGAGCGGTGCGCCGCTCTCGAGGTCGACGCTCGGGACGTACTCCTCGGCGATCGCAACGCCCACCTCGTCGACGAGTGGGTCGGTGCAGCGCGAGCAGATCCGGCGCAGCGGTGCGCGGACACTGCCGCGGGCGAGGACCCCTCGGTTCGTGCGCAAGAGCTGCAGATCGAGATCGATCGGTCCGGCGAGCTCGACGTCGGGACCGAGGGTCACGTAGTGGTCGCGCAGACGCAAGACTCTGCTTGCTCCAGCCGGCTCGCGGAGCAGACCGGCGACGTTGAAGGCGGTCATGGCCGAGCGGTGGCCTCGGCCTCCTCGGCTGCGCCCGTTGCGCTCTCGTCGCGCAAAATGGAGGAGGGCTCCGGCAGGCGGTGGCGCTCATCGAGCATGTCGATCCCGCGCTTGATGCTTGTCAGCGCCTTGATGCACTCCCCTTCCAGCCGGATGAGCACGCCAGCGGCGTACTCGTCTGCGCCGCGTCGCACCTCCGCCCCGTCGGCCGCGGCCGTATCCAGGATCTCGCCGGCACGCTGCTGGGCGAGCTTCACGAGCTCGCGCTCCTCCAGCATGCGCGCCGCCTGCTCCTGGGCCCGAGCCACCACGGCCTCTGCATCGTCGCGAGCGCGCTCTGCGATCCGGGTCGCCTCCTCGGTCACGCGTTTCGCCTGGCGCACTTCTTCAGGCACCGCGACGCGGAGCTGGTCGATCAGCTCGAGGATCGAGGCCTGATCGAGGACCACGTTATTGGTGAGCGGCAGCTTCTTGCCGGTCGCCACCATGGATTCGAGACGCTCAACGAGGAAGATGATGTCCGTGGCCACGCCCTCCGAGCAGACAGCGGCGCAGGTGCGACCGTGGCCGGATTATAGACCTGCGCTCGCGGCTCGCTCGCGCAGCGCGGCGGCAACCGGCGGCGGAACCATGGGAGGCACGTCGCCGTCGAAGCGCGCGACCTCTTTCGCCAGGCTGGAGCTGACATAGCCGTACTCGAGTGCGGTCATCAGAAACGCGGTGTCGACCGATGGCTCGAGCTTGCGGTTGGTGAGCGCCATCTGGAGCTCAGCCTCGAAGTCGCTGATGGCTCGCAGGCCGCGCACGATGAACCCCGCGCCGTGCTGACGGGCGAAGTGGACCGTGAGGCCATCAAAGCTGGTCACGCTGACGTGATCGCCGAGCTCGTGCACGCACTCGCGGATGAGGGCGACCCGCTCCTCGACAGTAAAGAGCGGCTCCTTGCGCGCGTTGCTCAGCACGCCGACCACCAGCCGGTCGAAAAGGCTCGCCGCGCGTCGCGCCACGTCCAGGTGAGCGTTGGTCATGGGATCGAACGATCCGGGGAAGACCGCGACGCGGCTCATGACTCCTCCACGCGCTCCAGGAAAGTGAGGCCCGTCTCGCCGAAGCGCCGCTCGCGCCAGGCAGCCAGACCCTGGATCCGTGGCGGCGGTGAGCGCCAGAAGTGCTTGACCACAACCACGGCGTCGGGCATGAGGTGCGGCACGAGGCGCTCGAGCGGCGCGAGGATAGCATGCTCTGCGTACGGCGGGTCAACGAAGGCGAGCTCATACCGATCCTTCGACGCCGTCGCCAGAAAGCCGAGAACGTCGCCCGCCCGAACCGTGGCGCGGTCGACGACGTGCGCCCGCCGCAGGTTTTCGCGCAGGGCGGCCAGGGCGTTGCGCGCCTGCTCGACAAAGGTGGCCTGGGCGGCGCCCCGGGACAGGGCCTCGATCCCGATCGCCCCGCTTCCCGCGTACAGGTCCAGGACCCTCGCGTCGATGACGCGCTCCCCGAGGATGGCGAAGAGCGTCTCTTTCACTCGATCCGCGATCGGCCTGGTCGCGCGATCGTGGGGCGCGACAAGCGTGATACCGCGGGCATTGCCGGCGATCACGCGCATCAGGCCGCGTCGCCCTCCTCGGCGAGCGGGGCGTAGTCCTGGCGCATGCGCGCCAGCGCAGGGCGGCCTGTCAGCTCTGGATCCGCCACGACAAGCTGAGCCGCGAGCTCGCGCGCGCGCTCGGCGAGCGCCACGTGGCGCGGCTCAAAGAGCGATGCGACCCGGAGTGGTGGCAGCCCCGACTGCTGCGTTCCCAGCACGTCCCCCGCGCCCCGCAACAGCAGGTCGGCCTCCGCGATGGCGAAGCCGTCGCTCGAGCCGGCGAGCACTCGCAGGCGCTCGTGGCTCCGCTCGTCAGCGGCGTCGCTGAGCAGGATGCAGAAGGAGCGGTGCTCACCGCGCCCGACCCGCCCCCGCAGCTGGTGCAGTTGAGCCAGGCCAAAGCGCTCCGCATCCTCGACCAGGATCACCGATGCGTTCGGGACGTCGATCCCGACCTCGATGACCGTGGTCGCCACGAGAAGATCGAGCTCGCCGGCCGCGAATGCCTGCATCGTCGCATCGCGGTCGTTGGCGCGTTGCTGGCCGTGGACCAGCCCGATGCGCAGCGCGGGCAGCGCCGCGCGGAGTCGCTCCGCCTCCGCCTCCGCGCTGGCGGCCTGGAGCGCCTCCGATTCGGCGATGATCGGCACGACCACGAACGCCTGCCGCCCGGCTGCCGTCTCGCCGGCAAGGAAGTCCTGGATCTTCGGCAGCGCCTGTCGGTCCCGGATCTCGGTCCGGATGGCGTGCCGGCCGGGGGGCAGCTCGCGGATCGTGCTGATCGCGAGGTCGCCGTAGAAGGTGAGGGCCAGGGTACGCGGGATTGGCGTCGCGGTGAGCGCCAGCACGTGTGGCTCGCGGCCGCCGCCCTTCGCCTGGAGCGCAGCCCGTTGCGCCACTCCGAAGCGATGCTGCTCATCGACGACAGCCAGGCCGAGGCGCTGGAAGGCGACTCCGTCGCTGATCACGGCGTGCGTCCCGATCACGACCTCGGCCTCGCCCGCCTGGAGGGCAGCGTGGATCTCCCGTTTTCGCGCTGCGGGCAGAGAGCCGGAGAGGAACTCGACCCGGACCCCCATCCCGGTGAGCAGCGGCTCGAGGCCGCCATGGTGCTGCCGGGCGAGGATCTCGGTGGGCGCCATCAGCGCCGCCTGCCAGCCACTGCGGCACGCCACAGCGAGGGCAACCGCGGCGACCGCGGTCTTGCCGCTTCCCACGTCTCCCTGCAGCAGGCGGCGCATGGGTCGCTCGGCTGCGAGGTCGACGACGATCTCATCGACCGCGGATCGCTGATCGCCGGTCAACTCGAATGGGAGGGCGCCGATGATCGCTTCGAGCTGCGGCGGCGGAACCTGCACCGCTGGCGCCAGCTGCTCCGCCCGTGCGGCTCGCGCCTGTGCCAACGTGAGCTGCAGCGCTAACAGCTCGTCGAACGCCAGGCGGTCGAGCGCCGGCCGGACGTCGGCCGCCTCTTCGGGGAAATGGACGTTACGAAGCGCCTCGGCGAGGGGCATCAGCTCGCCGCGCTCGTCGGCCGTCAGCGGGTCGACAATCAGGCGAAGGCAGGAGTCGAGCACCCGGGCGAGCAGCTCGCGGACCCGTTTCTGGGTCACCCCGCCTGCGAGGGGGTACACCGGGACCACCCGCGCGGTGTGGATCGAGGCACTGCCGACCGGCGAGAAATCCGGCGCGGTGAACTGCGGTCGCCAGCCGAAGAGGGTCACCTTGCCGCTGACGATCACCTCGTCGCCAGGATGGAGACGCGTCTCGACGAAGCGGCGCCCGAACCAGACCGCTTCGGCGCTGCCCGTGTCGTCGGCCAGCTGAGCGGTCACGCGCTGAGGCTTCCGCCCGAACCCCTTCTCCAGCTTGACCGAGGTGACGCGGACACGGGCCGACTGCTTCTCGTCGGCCAGCAGCTCGCCCAGGCCGCGCAGCTCGCTGAAGTCGTCGTAGCGGAAGGGCAGGTGAAAGAGCGCCTTCCGTGGGGTGTCGATACCGAGCCGATGCAGGATCCCCATGCCGCGCGCCAGCTCCGGCAGAACGGCACGGATCGGTCGGTCGAGGTCATCGGCGGTCATCGGGCGCGGAGGGCTCGCCGTCGTCACGCTTTGACAGCTCCCGCCAATTGCATGGCCCGATCGTAGCGTGCTAGCATCCCGTTGCTCCGGCGCCGCCGAACGTGTGCGCCGGTTCGTTCGTGATTGGAGACCTGCCCCATGGCACAAGAGTGCGAGATCTGCGGCAAGAAGCCGATCACCGGCCGGAACCCGCAGTCGGTCGGCATGAACCGCAAGCGCGCCCTGCGACGCTGGCTGCCGAACCTGCAGCGTCTCACCCTGACACGCGACGGGAAGACGATCACTGTCAAGGCCTGCACGCGCTGCCGGCGAACCGCGCAGAAGGTCTGACCTCTCCGCGCTGGACCCTCCGCGAGGTCCGGCATCAGCGAACGGTGTCAGCGAAGGCTCAGGTCGCGATCCGAGTCCAGCACCAGCGTGAATGGGCCGTCATTGACCAGCTCCACCTGCATCGAGGCGCCGAAGCGTCCGGTCTCGACCTGCACCCCCGCGCTGCGCAGGCTCTCGCATAGCTGTTCGACGAGCGGCTCGGCCACGTCGGGAGCGGCGGCGAACTTGAATCCCGGCCGCCGGCCGCGGCGCAGGTCGGCAAGCAGCGTGAACTGGCTCACGACCAGGAGCGCGCCACCGACATCGGCCAGCGATCGATTCGCGCGACCCTCCGCGTCGTCGAAATAGCGCAGCCCCAGGAGCTTGTCGGCGATGCGATCCACGAGCTCAGGAGTGTCGCCCGAAGCGATGCCGACAAGCACCACCGCTCCCCGACCGATCGAGCCGAGCGTCTCCCCGCCCGCGCGAACAGTCGCGCCAGCAACGCGCTGGATGACGAGGCGCATCGGGCTATGGAGCGGCTGAAGTGGACGGACTCGGCGCTGCCGTGGACGAAGCGGCAGTAGCCGTTGTCGTCATGGGGCCCGCCGACTCGTCGGGCCGCGGCGGGCCGAGCGCCGCCTCCGTGAATCTCGCGCTCGCGTTCCAGATCATGAAACCCTTGGTCCCGTTGTCGCGTGCGGCTTTCATCTCGGCTCGAACATCGGCAACGCCATAGGCCGGGAAGTCGCCATAGCCGAAGTCCTGGATCCACGGCCTGATGGCGAGCGCGAGCCCGTGGCGCTCTACATTCATGATCTTCAGCGACTCGTTGATCACCTCGTACGGGTGCTCATTTGGCACAGGGAACCCGAAGACGCCCGGACCATAGTGGCTCGGGTAGACCATCGGCGAGAAGTAGTCGACATACGGCATGATCACCTCCGGTCGCTGGCCGATCCCCTGGTCGTCGGGGACGATGAAGGCGATCGGGAAGCAGTCGGCCGAGAGGAACGCCTTGCGGTGGGCGAGAGCGTCGCTCACGACGCGTAGAACCCGTCGGATGGCAGGCAGGCGAACCGACTGGCTGTTCGGCAGGTTCGTGTCGGCGACCGCGTACGGGCCGTCGCTGAAGAAGCGGACGTAGTCGAGCTGGACCTCGTCGAACCCCTTGTCGGCCAGGTCGGCGGCGATCGCGGCCAGGTACTCGGCTACGCCGGGGGCCGAGGGGTCGAGCCAGATGCCGCCGCCGTTGTCGGTCCAGGGCTTGCCGCTGGCTGAGTTCCTCACCGCCAGCGCGGGGCGCGCCGCACCGAGCGTGTTGTCCTTCATCGCGACCACGCGCGCGATGGTGTAGATGCCGCGCTCCTTGAGCTTGGGCAGGAGCTTGGCGAGCTCGAAGAGCGGATGCTCCATGACCGACCCGACCTGATGCGCGATCGGCAGGTCGGTCGCCCAGTACAGGTTGCCGTCGGTCTCCTTCACGTCGATCACCATCGCGTTGATTTCGGTTCGGTCGATGAGCTTGAGCATCTCATCAAGCCGACCCGCTGCCTCGAAGACCGAGGCAGGTGCGTACAGGGCATGCGCCTCGAACGACTCGAGCGCCACATCCTTCGTCATCTGCTCATCGACCGGGATCTCGCCCAGCCGGAAGCCCGGCATCTTGTACACGAGGGTCCCCTTCTCGGGCACAGCCGGCAGCTCGTATCTGCCCTGCGCGTCCGAGCGCGCGACCACCGCACCGCCGTCGACGAAGATCCGAGCTCCCGCGACGGGCTTGCCCGCGCCGTCGGTGACGACGCCACGCACCACGTTCGGGCGCATCTCGATGCGCAGATCGCCGCTCGCCGGGACCGCCCGTTCTGCCGCATCGAACCCGGCCGCCGACGCTCTGACCCGAGCGCCCCGGAGCGCGCTGACGGTGGCGATCCCGTCCGTCCCGGTCGCGACCGTCGCGCCGTCGACCCGCAGCTCGGCGCCGGCGATCGGGGCGCCGCTGCCGCGCGCC
>JALYSK010000041.1 GCA_030854805.1 Chloroflexota bacterium
ACGACCGCCTGCGCGAGATCGCTACGTGGGGCGTCGCCCACTGCCCGGTGGATGACGCGGTCCGTCGAGCGGTGCCGGTAAACGTGGAGATCAGCGTGCGGTAAGGCCCGGCGAGGGGCGCAACGCAGCCAGCTCGCGCACGAAGGAGGCGCGCATGTCGCGCTTCTCGGCATCGGAAAGCCAGCTCGCCTCGACGCCGTCGAGGGCGACCTTCGCCATCTCGTCGAACGACATCTCGAGCGCTGCGGCAACGGTCCGGTACTCCGTGCCGAGGTCGAGATCGGTCATGGCCGGGTCGTCGGTGTTGAGGGTGGCGAGCAGCCCGGCCTCGCGCATGCGCCGGAAAGGGTGCTCGGAGAGCTGCGCGTAGCGATTGGCGATCACGATGTTCGAGTTCGGGCAGACGGTCAGCGGGATCCGCGCCTCGGCGACTCGGCGAGTGAGCTCCGCGTCGTCGAGGATCGCCAGCCCATGGTCGATCCGCTCGACCCGCAGCGCGTCCAGCGCCGTGGCGATGTTCTCCGGGCCTGTGTCCTCGCCGGCGTGCGACGTGAGGCGCAGGCCGAGCGAGCTGGCGAGCGAGAACGCGGGTGCGAAGCTCCGCGGGTTGATCCCGCGCTCGGTCGAGTCCATCCCGACCCCGATCACGCGCTCGGCACCTCCGTCGCGTATGACCTTGGCCAGCAGCTCTACGAGCGAGAGCCCGGCCTCGCCGCCGTAGGCACGGTCGATGTCGCAGATCAGCACGCAGCGGATGCCGGTCTCCGCCTCGGCGGCCGCCAGGCCCTCGGAGAGGCCGGCGATGATCTCGCTCAGCGACTGGCCCATCTCGAGGTGGCGGGCGGGAGTGAAGAACATCTCGCGATAGCGGAGCCCGTGCGGCGCCGCATCGAGGATCGATTCGTAGGCGACCCGCGTCCAATCGGATCGGTCGGCGATCAGTGCCTGAACCATCCAGAAGATCTTGAGAAACGAGTTGAGCGAGTCGTATCGGTAAAGCTTGGTCGGATCCTTGGTCGGTAGTGGGCGGCCGTTCTTGCGCGCCAGCTCGACCACCGTCGACGGGCGCACCGTCCCCTCCACGTGGCAGTGGAGCTCGACCTTGGGCATGGCGTCATACAGGCCGATCATTGCCGTCGCGCTGAACCGCCATAGCGGACCGATACGAGCTCCGCCACGATGGCCAGCGCGATCTCTGCCGGCGATCGGCCACCCAGGTCGAGGCCGATGGGCGCGTGCAGCCGGGCCAGCCGCTCTGGACCGATGCCGGCGCGCGCCAGGCGATCGGCGCGATCCGCCTGCGCTCTGCGGCTGCCGATTGCGCCCACGTAGGCGACCTCGGCGGAGAGTGCCGCACACAGCGCAGGCTCGTCGACCTTTGGGTCGTGCGAGAGGACGACGACGAAGTCGCTCGGCCAAAGGCCGCGCTGCGCGAAGGCGCGATCCGGCCAGGTCGCAAGCACGTCGACCCCCTTGAAGCGAGGCTGCTCCGTGAAGAGGCGCCGGGGGTCCACCACGGTGGGCGCGAAGCCGGCGCGCTCGGAGTATGCGACCAGGTGCTCGGCAACATGGCCGGCTCCGACCACCCACAGGCGCGGCGCGGGAAGGATCACGTCCACGAAGCCGGCCGCGAGGCTGCGGGATTCGCCAGCCCTGAGTGCCTCCCGCGCAGCGACCGCGAACGATGGCGTTCCGATCACCGCGTCGGCGGTCACCGCGGCGATCGTCCCCTGGTCGAAGTCGACGACCCGAGCGACGGCGACCTGTGCCTCTACCTGCTCGACCAGGGCCGACACAGTCTCACCGGCCCGGCCGTCGAGCGCCTCGATGAAGACGGCGATCTCCCCGCCGCACATGAGGCCGACCTCGAGCGCCATCTCGTCGGTGATTCCGTAGTGCCGCAGCTGCGGCGACCCGTGGCGCAGCACGAGCAGCGACGCCTCGACGACGTCGCCCTCGACGCAGCCGCCGCTCACTGATCCCGCGATCCGCCCATCGGCCGCGACGGCCAGCTTGGCCCCGAGCGCCCGGGGAGCGGAGCCGACGATGTTCGTCACGGTGGCCAGGGCAACCGGCACCCCCTCGGCACGCCAGGCGCGCAGCGCGGTGAGCGCCTCGTCGATCATCGGGCCAGTATATGCAGCCATGACCGAGGCCCCATGCGGACCACTTCGCGCCAATTCATCCGTGGCGGCAGTCATCCTGGCGGCCGGCGCATCGGCTCGCTTCGGGTCCCCGAAGCAGCTCGCCAGGGTGGGGGAGCGAACGATGCTGGAGATGGTCGTTGCCATTGCGCGCGTCGCTGACCTGGACCCGGTGCTCGCCGTCGTCCCCGCCGGCCTGGCCGTCCCCGCAGAGGCGGTTGCCGTGCCCAACGCTGAGCCCGAGCTGGGGATGAGCCATTCGCTGCATTTGGGAATCGGCGCCCTGCCCCCCGAGGTGAATGCCGCGGTCATCCTCCTGGGGGATCAGCCGACGCTGCCCGTCGCATCGGTGCGGGCGATCGTGGCAGCGCGGGGCGCGCGCCCGATCATCGCAGCCTCGTCGGATGGCCTCGCCCTGCCGCCCGTCCTCATCGAGCGCTCAGCGTTCGGCATCGTGGGGGGACTCGAGGGCGACATCGGTCTGCGGGAGATCATCCGCTCCGACCCGGAGCTGGTGCACACGGTGAACCTGGAGACTGCTTCGCCGGACGTCGACACCCCAGCCGACCTGGAGCGGCTGTAGCGGCTGCGCGGGAGCGACCGCGAGGCCGACCACGCCGAGTCTAGCGGCAGCCAGGCAACAGCGGTCCGTCTAGAATCGGTCACATGTTCGATTCGGTCGGGGCCACGTGACCATCGAGCGCATCGCCAGCGCCGAGCTGGGCGAGGAGGAGCGCGCGCTCGAGACGACCGTCCGCCCACGACGGCTGGACGAGTTCGCCGGGCAGGATCGGATCAAGGAGAACCTGGCGATCCTGATCGACGCGGCCCAGCACCGCGAGGAGCCGGTCGACCATATCCTCTTGTACGGGCCGCCGGGCCTGGGCAAGACGACCCTCGCGAATATCGTGGCGGCCGAGATGGGCGCCCAGATCCGCACCACCAGCGGTCCGGCCATCGAGCGAGCCGGCGACCTCGCCGCGGTGCTCACCAGCCTCAACAAGGGCGACGTCCTCTTCATCGATGAGATCCACCGCCTCAGCCACGTCGTGGAGGAGATTCTCTATCCCGCCATGGAGGACTACGCGCTCGACGTGGTGCTCGGCAAGGGGCCGGGCGCGCGCACCGTGCGGCTCCAGATCGAGCATCTGACCGTGATCGGCGCCACGACGCGCGTGGGCTCGATCACGGGTCCGCTGCGCGACCGCTTCGGCGTGACGTATCGGCTCGACTACTACTCGGAGGCCGAGCTCGAGCGCATCCTGCGACGATCGGCCGACATCCTTGCCATCACCCTCGACCCGGATGCGGCCACGCTGGTGGCCCGGCGCTCGCGAGGCACGCCACGCATCGCCAATCGGCTCCTGAAGCGGGTGCGCGACTTCGCCCAGGTGCGCGGCGGTGGCGATGGGCGCGTCACCGCTCAGCTGGCCGACGACGCACTCGACCTGCTCGAGATCGACGCGCTTGGCCTCGACGCGCTCGATCGCCAGCTGCTCGCCGCCATCGCGACGCACCATAACGGCGGCCCTGTCGGCCTCGCGACCATGGCGGCCACCATCAGTGAGCCGGTCGAGACGGTG
Organism: Chloroflexota bacterium; assembly: GCA_030854805.1. The sequence continues at coordinate 3,728 of JALYSK010000041.1, forward strand.
GAGGACGTGGTCGAGCCGTACCTCATGCAGATTGGCCTCCTGGCGCGCACCCCGCGCGGGCGCCAGCTGACCGCCAGGGGTTGGAGCCACCTTGGCCTGACGCCGACCGGCGCATCGGTCCAGCCCAGGCTGTTCGACGCCTAGGCCGATGCCTCCCGAGCTCGGCCGCATCCTCGTCATCCTCGGGGTCGTGCTGGTCGTCGTTGGCGGGCTCGCCGCCCTTGGCGTGCGCTTGCCGGGCGATATCGCGATTCGAGGCGACCACGGCGCCATCTACTTCCCGATCGCGACCATGGTCGTCGTCTCGATCCTGCTGACCATCCTGATCAACCTGTTCGTTCGCCGCTGACCTGTTCTTCGGCCGGCATCGTGCTCGATCGGGGCGAGACATCGGCGATAACCCGGACCCGCGGTGATCTGGAGCGAAGCCCCTCAACGAGCGCGCAAAAACGGCGCGACGGCGACCGGCTCGGAGTAGGCTGCGGGGCGGCGCCGTCCCGAGTCGGTGTCGGGCGGGCTGCACAGGAGCCGGAGGGTACGCAGCAGTGGACGCATCCGACGTATATCGGGGGACCGAAGGGGAGCCAGTTCCATCCGAGCCGGAGCCCCGCCGCGTCGAGGTTGAGCCCGACCGCGGCGGACTCGACGGGTTCTTCAAGCTCACCGAGCGTGGCACCACGGTCCCGACGGAGCTTCGCGCAGGCCTGACCACGTTCATGGTCATGGCCTACATCATCTTCGTGAACGCCAGTATCCTGGGCGACCCAAATGGGGCGGCCTTGAACCCGGTCGCCGTCGCTGCCGCCACCGCCCTCGTCGCCGGTGTGCTCACGATCGCCATGGGGCTCATCGCGAACTACCCGTTCGCGCTGGCGGCCGGCCTCGGGATCAACGCCATCGTCTCCTTCACGCTGGCCGCAGGGCTGGGACTCGGGGCCGCGGGAGCGATGGGCATCATCGTCCTTGAGGGCCTTGCCGTCACGGTGCTGGTCCTCCTGGGCTTTCGAGAGGCGGTTATGACTGCCATCCCGCTGTCGCTGAAGCGGGCGATCGGAGTCGGCATCGGCCTCTTCATTCTGTTCATCGGCTTCGTGAACGGAGGCCTCATCGCAACGCCGCCGGGCGGATTTCCGCCGGTCTCGTTCGTCTTCCCGACGACCCTCGGGGCGCTGGTCACCGTGCTCGGGCTGCTGGTCACAATCGCCCTCTTTGTGATGCGGATCCGGGGCGCGCTGATCCTCAGCATCATCGTGACGACGATCATCGCGCTCCTGCTCGGCGTGGCAAAGATCCCGGCCGATCTGCTCAACTCCGCCTATAGCTTCGAGACGCTCGGCAACTTCGATGTCGGCAAGGCGTTTGTTCAGCTTGGGCCGTTTGTCGCGATCCTGACGATCTTCTCCATCATGCTCATCGACTTCTTCGACACGATGGGCACCGTCACCGGCGTGGCGGAGCAGGCGGGCCTCACCACTCCTGAAGGCCAGGTGCCGGGCGTGGGCCGCGTGCTGCTCGTCGACTCCGTCGGCGCCGCGGTCGGCGGCCTCGCCGGAATCAGCTCGAACACCACCTACATCGAGAGCGCCGCCGGCGTCGCGGAGGGCGGTCGCACCGGACTGACGGCCGTGGTGGTGGGGGTCCTCTTCCTGGCGGCGATCCTGCTCTCGCCGCTTGCCGGAATCGTTCCATCCCAGGCCACTGCACCGGTGCTGATCCTGGTTGGCTTCCTGATGTTCACGATCATCCGTGACATCAATATCGCCGACGTCGATGACGGCATTCCGGCGCTCCTCACCATGATCCTGATGCCGCTCACCTTCGACATCTCGATCGGCATCGGCGCAGGCTTCATCGCCTGGACGTTCATCCGGGTGGTTCGTGGCCGATTGGGCGAGATTCACCCGCTGATGTGGGTCGTCACCATCGCGTTCGTGATCTTCTTCGCCAAGGACTACAT
>JALYSK010000045.1 GCA_030854805.1 Chloroflexota bacterium
ACTTCGACACTTGGCTGAAAGACACCTCGCTCGCGGAGATCGAAGAGAACCGCTATCGGGTCGCGGCACCCAACGGCTTCGCTCGAGACTGGCTGGACAATCGGTATCGGCCGTTGATCAGCCAAACTCTCGCCCGGGTGGTGGGCGGATCGGTCCAGATCGAATTCGTGGTCGCCGACGCGCCGGGTCCCGTTCCTTTACAGGTCGACGAGGACCGGCAGATCACACTTCCACCCGCCTCCGCCGGCGGCAACACCGTCAACCTGAACAGCCGTTACACGTTCAATAATTTCATCGTCGGGTCGGCCAACCGCCTGGCGCACGCCGCTGCACTCTCCGTGGCCGAGCGGCCGGGGCACGCCTATAACCCGCTCTTCCTCTATGGCGGGGTGGGCCTCGGCAAGACTCACCTGATGCACGCCATTGGCAACTCGGTGGCGGCAAAGTTCCCGCGCAAGCGAATCGTGTACGCCACATCCGAGAAGTTCACGAACGACTTCATCAACTCGATTCGCGAGCAGAAGATGGAGGACTTCCGCAGCCGATACCGCCGAATCGACGTCCTCCTGATCGACGATATCCAGTTCATCGCCGACCGGGAGCGGACCCAGGAGGAGTTCTTCCACACCTTCAATGCCATCCATGAGGGTGGCAAGCAGGTGGTTCTCAGCTCGGACCGACCGCCGAAGGCGATCACCACCTTGGAAGAGCGCCTGCGCAGCCGATTCGAGTGGGGCCTGATCGCCGATCTGACGCCTCCGGACCTTGAGACGCGCATCGCCATTCTCCGTTCGAAGGCCGAGGACCAGCTGCACTTGATCCCGTCGGAGGTGATTGAGTTCATCGCCCGCAAGGTGGTGAGCAACGTTCGTGAGCTCGAGGGGGCGCTCAACCGGGTGGTGGCATATGCCTCGATGAGCGGCATGCCGGTGAACATCGAGCTCGCCAGCGCCGTCCTCTCGAACGTGATGTACAACCCGCGCAAGCGCTCAATCACCCCGCAGCGCATCGTGCGCGCGGTGGCCGATTACTACGGGGTCAACCTGGACCAGCTGCGAAGCAGCAAGCGCGACCGGGCGATCGTGGTGCCCAGGCAGATCGCCATGTATCTGATCCGCGCCGAGACCGATATTTCGCTGCTGCGCATCGGTGCCGAGCTGGGTGGGCGCGACCACTCGACCGTCCTGCACGCCTGCGACAAGATCACGCGCGAGCTGGCCGAGAATGACGAGATGCGACGCGAGATCAGCGCCGTGCGCGAGATGATCTACTCGGAGTGACGATAGTAGAGATCTCGCAACGAATGCGCGGATTTCGTGGATAACTGCCCAGATCTGGTGGATATCCTCCGACCGATGTGGACAACCAGGCTAGGTCTGCCGGTGGGGCGGCGGCACTTCTCCACCCAGGGTGATTCCCCCTCTACCGGCGGTACCTCGTGGGGTCGCAGCTTTCCACCTCGGCTGCCCCGCTTATCCGCACTGCAAATGAGCACGGATGAGCAGGGTCGTCCACACCATCCACAGCCCTACTGAGGGCTACGGCGAACAGGTATTCTTTCTCCAACTAGAGAGAAGATGATGGTGAAGAGTTGGCAGGCATGAACGTCTCGGTAATGCAGGAGAGCCTGGCACGTGGTCTCCAGGTCGTGAGCCGCGCGGTAAGCAGCCGGGCCACCCTGCCGGTGCTCGCCAACGTTCTGCTGAAGACCGAGAACGCGGGACTGAAGTTGACCGCCACCAACCTCGAGATCGGGATCAACTGCTGGGTGCCGGGCAAGATCAGTGAAGAGGGCGAGATCACTGTCCCTGCCAAGCTGATCACGGACCTTGTAGCCTCGCTTCCCAACCAGCGGATCGACCTTCAGCTCTCACCCAAGGATCGAACCCTCAAGCTCACCTGCGGCAACAACCGAGCGAGCATCAAGGGAATCGACGCCGAAGAGTTTCCGGTCGTGGCCGCCATTGGTGAAGCCGCCTTGACGAGCGTCGACGCTCGCGTTCTGCGCGAGGCGCTCTCCGAGGTGGTCTTCGCGGCGGCAAGTGACGAGAGCCGGCCGATCCTGACCGGTGTGCTGACCAAGTTCGCCGGCGATACCCTGACCCTCGCCGCGGCTGACAACTACCGGATAGCGGTTCGATCCGTGAAGCTCGACAGGCCGGTGCAGCCGGAGCTCTCGATCGTGGTCCCCGCGCGCTCCTACGCGGAGCTGATGCGTGTCCTGCCGGAGGCTGAGGCGGCGGTCGAGATCACCGTGACGCCGAACAAGAGCCAGGCCCTCTTCCATCTCGAGGGGATCGACCTCGTGAGCCGCCTCATCGAGGGCCAGTTCCCCAACTACGAGCCGGTGATTCCGACCGGGCACACCTCCCGGGCGGTGCTCGATCGCGAGTCGTTCCTGGCGGGGACTCGGCGGGCCAGCATCTTCGCGCGTGACTCGGCCAATATCGTCAAGATCGAGCTGGGTGGCGAAGATGCGAACGGGTCCGCAGTCTCGATCACCGCCCACGCCGCCGATGTGGGCGACAACGCCGATGCACTCGACGCCACCGTCGAGGGCTCGGCCACGACCATCGCGTTCAACGCGCGCTACCTGATCGACGTGCTCAGCAATCTCGGCGCCGAGGAGGCGGCCCTGGAGCTCTCCGGCCCACTGGCGCCAGGCGTGATCCGGGGTGTCGGCAAGGACGACTACGTGCACGTCATCATGCCGGTCCGTACCGCCTCCTGAGACCGTCGTGCGCCTGACCCGCCTGGCGCTTGAGAATTTCCGCAGCTATGCCGCGGCGGAGCTCCATCTCGACCCCGGCCTGACGATCGTTGCCGGTCCCAACGGCGCCGGAAAGACGAACCTGCTTGAAGCGATCTCCGTGGCCATCGCCGGGCGTCGCACTCGCGCCAACAGCGACGCGGAGCTGGTCCGGCACGGTGCTGACTTCGGACGCGTTCGGTTGGACCTTACGGGAGCGAGCGCACGTGATACCGCACGCGTGGAGCTGATCATCCCCGGGGAGGCGGCGCCCGCCGAGATCCGCAAGCGGCTCACCGTGAACGGCGTCGCGCGGCGCAGCTCAACGGTCGGTGAGACGGCGCGCGCCGTCCTCTTCCGCCCCGAGGAGATGCTCCTGCTCGTCGGTTCCCCGTCCGAGCGGCGTCGCTTCCTTGACGCCATCCTCGCGCAACGCGATCGGCGCGCGGCGCGCGACCTCGCGGAGCTGGCTCGCATCCTCGCTCAGCGCAATGCGCTGCTGCGCGCCATCCGCGCGGAGGAGGCGACCGAGGAGTCACTTCTCTTCTGGGATGACCAGCTGGCGGAGGTGGGGTCCCGTCTGACGGCGGCGCGGATGGCGCTGGTGACCGAGCTCGATGCACGGATCGGTCCCCTGCACAACGCGGTCGCGCCGGCCGACGAACGCGGCGCCGCGGTCCGCCTCAGCTATCACGACAACCTGAAGGAGGCCTGGCCCGGCCGCCTCGAGGCCGCCCTGGAGCAGCTGCCCGAAGCCTTCCGGCGACGCATCCGCGAGGTTCGGCAGAAAGAGCTCTGGAACGGAGTCTCGCTCGTCGGTCCGCAGCGCGACGATCTCCGCGTGGAGCTCGCGGGGCGCGACGTCGCCGCGCATGCCAGCCGCGGCCAGCAGCGGACCATCATCCTGGGCCTCAAGCTCGCCGAGACGGATCTGCTCGGGGCGGACGAAGCACCGACCCCGATCGTCCTCTTCGACGACGTCTTCAGCGAGCTCGATGCAGGCCGCTCCGAGCGAGTGCTGGGCCTCCTCCTGGAGCGAGGACAGGTGATCGTCACCACAGCCGACCTCTCCACCCTGCCGGCCGCACGGCGGCGGGGGGTGCCAATCTGGCAGGTCGACTCCGGGCGGCTGATCGCTACGCCGCGCGTGGCCTAGCCGATGAGCGGGGACGACGCCGGCTCGGCGGTGCGGCGCGCGCTGATCGACTCGGTGGGCCCTGGAGCGGCTGAGCAGCTCGCGCTGGCCCAGGTGCGAGTGGCCTGGGATGAGGTCGTCGCCACTGCCGGCCTGACGGCCGGGGGCCTGCAGAGCCGCGTCGTGCGAGTCGCCGCAGGGACGGCCCACGTGGAGGCCTCCGAGCCGATCCTCGCCCAAGAGCTGACCCTGCGCAGCGAGGCCCTGGTGTGGGCCATCAATGAGCGGATGCGCGGACGTCCGGGGGCGACTATCGGGCTGACCGGACTGGCCGTATCGGTGCATCGAGGAGGGGCCGGCGGCCGCATATAATTTCGCCGCGACGAACCCTTACCGAGCCGCGCATCCGTCCCCCTCGAGCATGAGCCCGCCGGCATGAGCAATCGACTAGCCACCCGGATCGGCCTGCCCGTGCTCGAGGAGCGGGCCCCAGATGCCATCGACCTGGTGCTCTTCGAGGAACCATCGGTCGGCGCCCTGGCGCGCACGAAGGGGAGCCTCTTCCTCCTCGCCCAGATCAGCGGGACCGACAGTGGTCTGGCCAAAGCGACGACGGAAGCGCTCGAAGCGCTCCAGCGCGACTACTACTACGACCTCTCGACAGGCGTCCTCGGAGCGCTGGCCAAGGCCCTGGCGAACGCAAACCGTCGCCTCTACCACGGGCGGTCGCGGCTCGGAATCCCGAAGCGTGCCGCCGTAAGCGTCATCGCCCTGGTGATACGAGGGCGCGAGGGACACGTGGCGAAGCTCGGGCCCGCCTCCGCGGTGATCGTGCGCGAGGGCCGCATGTACGAGCTGCCTCCGCCGCCGGCCGTCGACGAGGAGGATCCTCGGGTGCGCCAGCGGCGTATCGCGGCGACCCTCGGCGAGGCGCTCGAGATCCAGCCCTACACCTGGAAGGGAGAGCTGGCCCCCGACGACCGGATCGCGCTGGTCAGCCGCAACCTCGCGCAGACGGTCGGCGTTGACGAGATGAAGCGGGCGCTCACAACCCTGCGCCCCGGGCAGGCGGTCGAACACCTGCAGCACCTCTTCGCGATCCGTGGCGGGAAGGGTTCAGATGGCCTCATGGCCATCGAGATCGTCGAGCTGGGGGCCACCGCCACGACGCACCAACTCGAGCCGGTGCGGCCCGCCGAGCCGCTCGCCGGGCTGCCGGACCAGAGCCCCGTCCCGCTCGCCGATGCGATCGGCCGCTTCGGACAGCGCGGTGGGCGCGCTATGGATGGCATGCGAGCGGCGACCGGCCGCGCCGTGCTCTACCTCCTGAACTGGATCCTGGCCTTCGTTCCGCGACGGGGTCCGGAGTATCCGCGCAGCGTGCCGCGGACCGCACATGTCGAGGCGGGCCGTCGGCGCCGAATGGGCCTGGCCGGCATGGTCGTGCTTGCGGCGCTGGTTGCTGTTGGGGCCACGGTTGCGCGTCTCGATTCGGCCAGCCCGACCGAAGCGATCCCCAGGGCGGCGGTTGCTCGGCAGGCGATCGCAGAAGCGAGCGACCTGACCGCCACCGTCGAGGGGGCGGTGGGAGGGGCGGACCTCGTCGATCGCGATCCCGAGCGCGCGAAGAGCCTCCTTAACGATGCATTCGCCGCGCTGGCTCGAGCGGGCGCGGCTGGCGTTGCCCTCGGCGAGCTCGCCCTCCTGCAGGGCCGCGTCGATCGTCGCCTGGATGCGCTCTACCGCGTCACGCGCATCGGCGAGGCAACCACCGTGGCCGACTTGGCGGGCGCACTCAACGACCTGGTGCCCAGACGCATGGTATCGGCCAGCGACGGGTCGCTCTGGGTCCTGGACGGCGGACGTGGCCGGGTGATCCGGGTCGACGGTGTCGATGGCACGACCGTTGTCGTCTATCGCGCCGGCACCGACTACGCTGGTGCCGAAGTCGCCGGGGCACCGTGGCTGCTGGCGACCGCTGCGACCGACGTGGTGATCCTTGATCACGACCGGCAGGCATGGCGCGTAGACCTCGCCGACCGGGTCCCGCGCCGCATGCAGCTCGCCGGAGCGGACAAGATCTCCCCGCAAACGACCCTCATCGGGGCCCTCCAGCATCGTCCGCCCCTCGAGATCTTCAACCTGTACGTCGTCGACGGCGGGAACGGGACGGTCCGTCGCTGGACGCCGCCGCCGGTGATTCCTGTCGAATACCCCAGCCCGCCGCAACCCTATCTGACCGAGGCCGCCGACCTTTCGCCGGCTCGTGCCAGGGACTTGTTCCTGGACGCCAACCTCTGGCTCCTCCAGTCCAACACGGTCACGAAGGTGAGCGTCGGGCTGCCGCTGCCGCAGGAGGACTACAGCCTCGATCCGCCGCCAGACGCAGCAGTGCGCGCAGCGCTCGACTACCGCCTGCTCGACGGGGCCACGGTGAGTGACCGCGAGTATCTGTACGTGTACGACGCCGCGAACGCGAGGATTCTCGCCTTCCAGCGCGCCGACGGCGCCTTTGTGCGGCAATGGATGGCCCCGCGCGACGGCGCTAGCGCCCGGCTTCTGGACGACGTGCGCGGGATGGCGGTTAGCAGCGTGGCCGAGGGCCCCGCTGTGGCCTACCTGCTGACGCCCGAAGGCGTCGTGCGCATCGTCCTCGAGTAGCGGGCTAGAATCGGTCCATGGGCGAGGAGCCGATGGGGCGCGTGCGGCTGATCGAGGTGGTCGTCGAGAGCGTACGGGTGCATATGCTCTCCAGCCAGCACGTGGTGATCCTCAAAGAGTCAGAGCGGGACCGATACCTGCCGATCTGGATCGGCCCGTCCGAGGCGAACGCGATCGCCATGCGCCTGCAGGGGGTCAGCGCCGAGCGCCCGCTGACACACGATCTGGTGGTCACCCTGTTGGGGGCAGTCAACAGCAGCCTCAGTCGCGTGGTGGTCACTCACGTGAGCGATGGCACCTTCCATGCGCGGCTCTACATCGAGAACGCCGCCGGGGAGGAGACCGAGATCGACTCGCGCACCTCGGATGCGATCGCGATCGCGGTGCGCACCGGATCGACCATCTACGTCGATGAGCGAGTCCTGGACGAGGCCGGCGTCGAGCCTGAGCACGAAGACGACGAGCCGGACAGCGAGCGTCTCAAGCTCTTCCGCGATTTCGTGAACTCGCTCCAAGTCGACCTCGAGTCCGGCGAGAAGGGGCCGCCGCCGGAGGAAGAAGAGGAGACCTAGGCGCCCTCCCCCGCCCCGGGGGACGGCCGCGGTCCGAGCGCGTGGCGGCGGTCGAACCAGAGGGCCCAGCGCAGCCGCCCGATATCCCTGAGCGTGCGCAGGATCTTCGCGAAGCTGGCGCCCGTGTTCGTGCCAGCCCCGCGCGGGTAGTGCGTCACGCCGACCTGCGCCATGCGGACGCCCCGGGCTCGCAGCTTGATCAGCAGCTCGGCCGACAGGAATGGGCCCTCAGCGCCGAGCGGAAGGCCAACGAAGACGTCGCGAGGGAAGAGCTTCATGGCGCAGTCGATGTCGCGCACGTGGAGCCCGAACAGGAGCGACACGATCGCGTTGTACGTCTTGGCGATCAGGATGCGGTGGAACGGGTCACGCCGCCGCTTCCGGTAGCCAATCACTGCATCGACCGGCCGGCTCGTGGCCCGCAGCCGCTCGATCAGGATGGACATCTCGGAGAGGTCGAACTGCAGGTCTCCGTCCGAGAAGCCGATCAGGTCGCCTGCCGCATGCTCGAACCCGGCCCGCAGGGCGCCCCCGTAGCCACGGTTCGGCTGGTGAACGACCCGAACGCGGGAATCGCCGTCGGCGAGGGCGTCGGCGAGCTCTGGAGTTCGGTCGGTCGAGCCGTCGTCGACGATCAAAACCTCGAGCGATTCGACCAGGGGACCGATCTCGGCCAGCGCCCGCGCGACGGTCGACTCCACGTTCTCCTCCTCATTGAAGGCGGGAAAGAAGAAGGTGAGCTTCGGGCGCGCGGCGTTGCCGGCCTCGCGGTCGTCCACTCAGAGGCCCTCGACTCGGAGCAGATCGGTATAGCCGGGGTAGGTCTGCACGGTCACGGTGTCGTACGTGGTCACGATCCGACGGTATTCCCACTCGGGAGGCACGATGTAGACGGCCCGGTCGGGGTAGAAGGAGCGAACCGCGAGCCAGAGCGTAACGTAGCCATCATCCAGGATATTGCGCTCGTCGATGATCGTAACGTCGGGGCGCTCCCCGAGGACCCAGCGGTGGTACCAGAGCGGGGTGCTGTAGCTCCACCAGCTCATCACCACCGCATCGCGTGGGAGAGCGGCAAAGACGCTCTCGACCCAGCGGTCAGCGTCATAGTTCGTGCTCTGGTCCCGGGTCCGGTAGAGCGAGACAAGCGACGCGGCAGGGAGGGCGGCGGCGAGGAGCAGGACGATGCCACCGGCCAGAGCTGCGACACGCCGGCGGCCGATCCGCCCCATCGTCCGCCGCGTGATCTCGGCGCCGGCTCGGGCGAACGCGGTGGCCAGGCTGGCCACGGCGACGCCCAGGAGCGGGGCGGTTGCCACGACCGTGGTCAGGTAGTAGCGGTCGATGTCACCATCGCGAAAGTTCATTGAGTAGAGGACATTCCCCGTCACGATCAGCCCCAGCAAGAGGAATGCGCCCAGGCGGCGAACGGCGAGCGTCGCCGCGCCCCAGGCGATGAACAGCCAGCCCGGCCCCCAGTACTGCAGCTGCAGCACGCTCTCGGTCTTCACCCATTTGGCACCGAGAGCGGAGAAGGGCCGGTTGAACTCGTCGAACAGGGTTTTGAACTGCTCAGCGAATACCAGGTAGCGGAGCCGATCGAGGGTGTCCGGCCGAGCGTAGAAGAGCGGTGGCTCCGGGTCGATGGCGGCGCGGATCGGAATATAGGCGTACGTCCCCAGCAGGCCGAGCAGCAAGAATGCGATGCAGGCCAGGATGAGGCGCCAGCGCCGCCACATGTCGGGGCGGACCGCCACGATCCAGACAGCGATTCCGAAGGCCATCAGTCCGGTCAGCGGGTGGTTCCCCAGCCCGATGCCGAAGGCAAGCGCCGCCCCCGCCAGCCACCAGCCGGCGCGCGGCGCTCCGGCGCGCTCGGCCGCCGCCCAAACCAGAAGCAGCCAGATGATGAGCGCCGCGATGAGGACATGGAGCGCATGGACGTCGGCCCGAAGGGCGATCTTCCAGGGCTCGGCGGCGAACGCGAACGCGCCTCCGGCGATCGCCGCAGAGCCAGCCGCCACGCCGCGGTGGCGCTCGGGGACCAGGTGCCCGGTGATTAGCACCACCAGCCCTGCGGCCAGCGAGACGGAGACCGCTGAGAGCAGGTTCATACGCCAGGCGACGCTGCCGAACGGCAGCTGGCTCCAGAGCCAGCCGACCAGGGTGTAGGTCGGGAACCCGGTCGGATGGAAGATCGAGAGCGTATGCGGTACCGTCTGCGCCTCGCCGGTGTCCCAGAACCCGGTCGAGGGCATCATGGTCCGCAGGTAGATGCC
>JALYSK010000095.1 GCA_030854805.1 Chloroflexota bacterium
GTCGAGCGGCTCGTTCTCCACCTGCCATGCCACCAGGTGTGGCTGGTCGCGGTAGCGCAGAACCACTTCGGTGATGAAGCCGAGTGCGTCGGATCGCAGCCCCGGTGCGAACTCGTCGAGCCTGCTCCACGCCGGCGCGTCAGCCAAGTGCAAACGCGCCGGGGCCCAGAACTCGGGCCAGCGCGGACTCTTCACACCCACGACGATGACGATCTGCTTGTCGGCCTCGAGCGCTCGCCGTACCAGCCAGTCGAGACGCCCCCAGCCGTGCGTCTCGACCTCGCTCCAGAAGCTGCCCAAGCGGATGACCTGCAGGGGCGAGTCCAGCAGACGCTCGTATGCCTCCTGGTAGTCGAGACCTCTGCGTTCCGCCTCCCAGGGACTGAAGCTGGTCCCTAGCCGCGTCTCGGACGGCAAGCCTGTGTCGGGCAGCGTCCGGCTCAATTCCGGAACCGAACTACCCATCATCAGGGCGGTCAGCGCCGCAAGCACCATTGAGCCGGCGCGTGCTCGGTGAGTCGCCGCTGGTGGGCGACCCGGAACAGACATGTCATTTGCCACGCGCGGGCTCCACCCGCCTCAACGTGGCTCGATTGGATCCACGGTCGGATTGGATGCGCAGTTGCCCGGCTTGTGAATGGGCCTTCCTTCGCGGCGCGGCCCGGACCCTCTGCGCCGTGCTCTAGGCTGGCCAGCTGCCGCCGAGCTCTGAGGGCCTCGCTACGGCCCCGGCGGGCTGGCTGCGGAAGGAGGAATCCTCGCCATAGCCGCTGGTCACGTGGTCAACCCTGCCCGCCGCTTCCAGACAGTGCTCGGCCGCGTAGCTCGACGCAAACGCGAGTCGACCCGGGACTTCTGCCTGACCTGATAGTGGCTCCGGAGGGAGGGCTACAATCGCGCTGCTACGTCCCGCTCCCGGGCTCCCCTCCCGTCCGATCCGTCGTCCGGCTGAACTCACCATGGCAGTGGGTGGCGATCTGCGGCTCAGTCCCGCGGGCTGATGTCCTGACACGATCGGCCTGCGGAGGAGCGTCGGGTGAGCTCGCCCGCGCGCCTGGGTCCAGCGTGCTCCACGGCCTTCTTGGTGGTCGGTCAGGAGGAGCAGCCGGCTCGAGTGTCGACCGGTCCCAGCCGCCGAGATCGGCCCCGGCCTGATACGTGGTCTGGAAGAACTCCTGCGCCGCGGCGTCCGGGTCGGTGGCGTGACGCGCCAAGTCGTAGGGCAGGACGAATATGCCTAGGCGTTCGTCAAAGAATGCCCCCGCCGGACGGACGGGCGCGGACTTGAATCCGTCGGGCTCGGGATACGTGTAGGAGTAGAAGGCGGGGCCCGGGGGCTCGCTCCTTGCCCACCAGCCGCTGCTGCTCTCTTCGCGGGAGTACGCCTCTTCCATCACCCAATCGGGGCAGTTGGGTGCCCCGCCGGGGTGGAGTGGCGCGGGCCGCCCGGAGTAGCGCGAGGCCGCCAGGTCAAAGCTGCCCCAGAAGAAATGCACGGGGCTCGCTTTGCCGACGAACCCGGTCTGGAATACCTTCATCACCCGGTCTGCCTGGAGCAAACCACGCCAGAACAACTCGGCCTGGCGCGCGTCATAGGAGGCATGTTGTTCATCAGTGTCGAAGGGGATTGCGTCGACCACCTCCGTTGGCTTCGTCGAGATCCGGACGTCGATGCCAATGCCCCGTAGCCCGTCCATAAACTCGCGATAGAACCGCGCGACCGATTTCGGCTCGAGCGGCACCGCGAACGAGCTGCCCCCGCCGTCGGTGACCCACAACCGGTGATCGACGAAGTCGAAGTCGACCTGGAACTGCCGATGCCCGTACGGGATCGCGGAGGTCGTCAGCCCTCGCGAGCTGACGTACAGCGGGACGTGCCACCAGTGGTTGAGCGGCGGAGCGAGGACCATCCGAACCTTGCCGACGATCTGGACCCACATGTGCAGCGTGGAGATGGTCGCCGCCCAGCCCCTCCAGGGAAGCTCCGGCCACGACTCATCGGCACCAACGAGAAGAGTCATGGCGCCGCCGCGAACTCGCCGTCGAGCGGCAGACCGGCGTCCTCCCAATCGAGCAGCCCGCCCGAGTAGCGCCGCACGTTGCGATAGCCGCGTCGCACGAGGTCCCGATAGAGGGCAACGCTCGACAGGCAGTCCACGTTCGAGCAGTAGACGACGATCTCATCCTCGGGCCGGACGGCCGCGTAGACCTCATCAGGGCTATCGAAATGGATCGAGCCCGGGATGTGTTTGGCGTCGAACGCCCAGCGGTTGAGCGCCATGATCAGCTTGAAGTCCTCGCCACGGTCGAGCTTCGCGTTGAGCTCCTCGCGGCCGATCGTCCGGATCGGCTCGAGGCCCAGGGCCGCGTGCTGGCGTGGCTGGTCCATCGCCAGCAGATCATGGCGCAGTTGCTCGCGCATTGCTTTGCTGCGCGGGTCAGGCCGCTGCCCGATCGAGGTCGATGCGCCGTCGCGGGTCCCGCAGAGGCGTCAATGCAGTTGATCTTCCCAGTCTCTTGGCACGCGGCCGGCTGGTCCGGGCACGGGCTGGTCGACCGGGTGATGATGTGGAGGAGCCAGGACGGGTCCCTCGAAATCCTCCTCCGTCGCGTAGTTCCAGAACCAGTCCTCGCCAGGCTCGTAGCTCTGGACGACGGGGTGTTGCGCAGCGCCGGCATGGCGGCTCGCATGCTGGGATGGCGATGAGTCGCAGCAGCCGATGTGGCCGCACTGCGCACAGCGGCGCAGGTGGAACCACCAACCGCCTGAGGCCTCGCACTCGACGCACCCCGGTCCGCTTGGCGGCACCTCCGGATCCATCCAGTTCTCATCTGCCAATCGGTTGTCCCTTTCCTATTGCCCGCAGGGAGCACGACGCGTGCACTATCTGCTCGGCTCGATTCTGAAGGTCGGATGGTCAGCCGCGCCGGGGCGCCGGTCGAAGTCCCTGCGGAACGGTTTGGGTGTCCTTGCGTTGAAGGTTGCGATGACCTGGTCGCGCTCGTCGCCATCGACCTCGAGCGCGTTGAAGGCCTCGCTGCGACCCTTGCGGCGCAGCTCGCCTCTGCCTGCCGCTCGAAGGTTGCGAACCCAGTCCGAGTCCCCGTATTGCGACAAGAGATACCAGGTCCCGTCGACTTCCCACGCGATGAGCGTGACGCGGAGCGGCATGCCGGTGCGCCGGCCCGGGACCTCGAGGACGGCGGCGATCTCGACCCGTAGCCAGATGGGGCGGGCGACCCGACGGATGAGCGCGAGCGCCCGGCTTGGCGAGAGCGCGGGGCTGGGGACCTGAGGTCGCTCGTCCATCGCGTGATCTCCGTAGCGGTGCCCGGGTCGAGCCGCGCAGGTCGCGCGTACCCGGCCGGCCCCGCGAGTATGCGCCCTCACGACTCGGCCTCCGGGAGCCACCGCCGGCACCTAACTCGGAGTGGGACGTGCGTGACGTCCGCGCTAAGATGTCGGCCCCATGATGGTTGAGTCCCCGCCGCTGTCCTGCCCGCGCTGCGAGGCGGCCGTCCCTGCTGACGCGCGCTTCTGCGCGAACTGCGGCCAGGCGCTCATCGAGGCCAGCGAGACGGACCAGGCTCGCCAGGCTCGCCTCGCTGCCGCCGCCCCTTCGCCCCTCATCGACAAGATGCGCACGGCCAAGCTGACCGGCGAGCGGAAGCCGGTGACCGCGCTGTTCGCCGACGTGGTGGGCTCGACGGCGCTCGCCGAGCAGATGGACCCCGAGGACTGGACGGCGATGATGAACGAAGCGTTCGACCAGATGTCGAAGGCTGTCTTCCGCTACGAGGGGACGATCGCCCAGCTCCAGGGCGACGCAATGGTCGCCTTCTTCGGTGCCCCAGTCGCCCACGAGGACGACCCCGATCGGGCCGTGCGCGCCGCGCTCGAGATGGTCGCCGCCGTCGACGAGTTCGCCCGCCAGCTGAAGATTACGCATGGCATCGAATTCCGCATCCGGGCCGGGATCAATAGCGGCCCGGTGGTGGTTGGCAATGTCGGAACGGACCTTCGGTACGAGTACACGGCCCTCGGGGACGCCATGAACGTGGCGGCGCGGATGCAAGCGGCCGCCGAGCCGGGCTCCGTGCTTATCACCGCCAGCACGCATCGATTCGTGACGGATGCCTTCGAGACAGAGGATATCGGCGAGATCGAGGTCAAGGGCAAGATGGAGCCCGTCCACGCCTACCGAGTGTTGGCGGCCAAGGCGGTCCCGGGTCGGAGGCGGGGCCTCGAGCGCGCGGGCCTAGAAAGCCCGATGGTCGGCCGTGACGGCCAGTTGGTGACCCTGCAGTCGCTGTATGACGTCGTTCAGGCCGGTCACAGCCGGGTCGCCTTCCTGGTCGGTGAGCCCGGCATCGGGAAGAGTCGTCTGCTGGCCGAGTTCCGCCGGTGGGTAACCGATGCGGCACGGTCGGACGGCGCTGGCGGTGCTCCCTCCACCTGGCTCGAAGGCCGCTGCGTCTCCTACGGACGGAATGATCCTTATCACCTCCTTCGTGATCTCGTGCGATTCACACTCGAGATCCCCTTCGCCGGTTCGGAGACCGAGGCGCGAGCTACCCTCGATCGCCAGCTCGCTGCCTATCTCGGGGACGACGCCACCGATACCGCCCCATACCTCGCCCACCTCCTGGCCTTACCGCTCCACCCGGGTGAAGCCGATCGCGCGCTGATCGATCCCGAGGCGATGCAGGGTCGTTACGTCGCCTCCATCCACCGCCTTCTTCGCGCGCTGTCGACCCGGGGACCGGTCGTGCTCGTCTGTGAGGACCTGCACTGGGCCGACCCGGCATCGGTCACGTTGATGACCCAGCTGCTACCGCTGGCCGCGCAGTTCCCAGTGTTCTTCATCGCCGCCCTGCGAGCCGAGACCGACTCGGCCGGCTGGAGGCTGGTCAGCGCAGCCCGGGAGCTCTTCGGCGACGGTCTGGCCGAGATGAGCTTGCAGCCTCTGTCTGAGACGGATAGCCGAAATCTCGTGGCGAATCTGCTGGAGATCGAGTCCCTTCCGGATGGCGTCCGCGACTCGATCCTTGCCCGTGCCGAGGGGAACCCGTTCTTCGTCGAGGAGGTCATCCGGATGCTCATCGAGCGGGGCGTGATCGAGCGCCGGGCGGATCAGTGGGTCGCGACCGCCGACGTGGCGTCGGTCGATATCCCGGAGACCCTTCACGGGCTGCTCCTCGCTCGGATCGATCAGCTGCCCGACGCCGCCAAGCGGAGCCTGCGCGTCGCCTCGGTCATCGGACGCCAGTTCGGGGTCCGAGTCCTCGAGCGGGTCCTCGGAGAGCGGAGCGAATAGACGGTGGCGATGCCCGACGCGCAGCTCGACACGCTCGAAGCGAAGGGGCTCATTCGGCTCGCCGCGTCCCGGCCCGAGTTGGAGTACCTCTTCCGGCACTGGCTCGTCCAGGACGCCGCCTACGGTTCGCTGCTGAAACAGGAACGCCGCGAGCTGCACCGCCTCGTGGGCGAGGCGCTCGAGGCCCTCTATCCCGATCGCGGCAGTGAGCTGGCCGGCGTCCTCGCGATTCACTTCGCGGAGGCCGGGGACACCCAGAAGGCCGTCGATTACCTCCTCGCGGCCGGGCGGTTCGCGATGGATCGCAACGCCATTGCGGAGGCGTACTCGGCCTTCGATCGAGCGGCCATGCTCCTGCCGCCCGCAACGGAGACCGAGGACGACTCGCAGCGGCGCCGGCGCGTCGAGATCGAGCTCGGCCGCGGGCGGGCGGGCTGGACCTTCCGCCCGATCGACGACGTCATCGGCGACCTCGAGGGGATCCTTCCGGCTACCGAGCGACTCGGCGATCTCGATCTGATCGCCTCGCTCCATCTCGCCCTGGCAATGGGCCGGATGGGGCGTGGCGAGCGAACGTCGGACCTCGAGGTGAAGCGCTCGCTTGGTCGGGTCGCCGAGATCGGGGACGAGCTCCACGATCCGTCGTTGCGCGCGTTGCAGCTCGCCGTCATCGGCCTCAACCAGGTCTTCACGGGCCCCATTCGCGAAGGCGTCAGCGCCCTGGAAGAAGCCGTCCCGCTGATGGAACAGCGACAGGACTTCATCGGGGCGGCGTTTGCGCGGGGTGCGCTGGCGATGGGCTACGCCCGTCTCGGTGAGTTCGACAAGGCCGAGAAGGCGGCCCAGTACGCGACCGAGCTAGCGGCGGGCGGCGATCTGATCGCCCAGCTCGACGCGCTGATCGCCGAGTCCGTCGTCCGCTCCGAGCGCGGGCAGCTCGATGAGGCGATCCCCATCGCCCAGGCCTGCGTACTGCGCGCCGAGGAGACCGGCGCCACGGCCTGCGTCGTCATCAGCTCCTGGGTGCTCGGCGATGTCTTCCAGCGCCAGGGCCGCCTCCAGGAGGCCCGCCAGGCGCTGCAGCGCGGCAATGAGCTCGCTCTCGTCGTGGACCGCACGTTCTGGCGCCCAACCCTCCAGGCCTGGCTCGGCACCAGCGCGACCGTGCTGGGCGACTTTGCCGCTGCCGAGGGGAGCTGGGAAGAGCCGCTTGCAACCGCGAGATCGATCGGGAATCAGTTCGGCGTGGCGGGCATCCTCCAGAAGCGCGCAGAGGCGTCTGCGCACCGCGGCGACCTCGAAGCGGCGCTGGCCGACTTCGCGGCCAGTTCGACGATCCTCGAGGAGCTCGGCACGCGGCCACAGCTTGCCCGCGTGCTCCGCGGCTGGGGCGAGACGCTCCGTTCGGCCGGTCGCACGGCTGAGAGCGAGGCGGCGCTTCACCGCTCCCTCACACTGTTCGAGCAGATGGGCATCGCGCCCGAGGCCGAGGCGGTCCGCGCAATACTCAGCGGGGAAGCACAGGCCCCCGCAGGCTAGACGAGGCTCAAGGCCGAATGCGGCCGTTCCAGCTTGCGAATGCGGGGCTAGGATATTCGGAGTCGACCAGGAACGATCGGCCGAATGGCCTGACTGGGCGCTGAACGGGAGGTCGAGATGAGAGGCGGCGGCATCGGAATCATCGGCGTGATCGTCATCGTACTCGTGATCCTCTGGCTCCTGGGCTACATCAAGCTGTAAGCTTACGAGGCTGCGCTTCGCTCGTTGCCCTAGGAGCTCGCCGACATTCCGATTCGGGATCCTAGATGGACGCCGGTGCCTCCGGCATCTCGGCATCGCCGGCGGTCGAGCCCTTGGCACGGGCGCGGTGGCGAGCCGCCTTTGCGCGGTTGCCACAGGTCGCCATATCGCACCAGCGCCTTCGGCCAGTGCGAGACGTGTCGTAGAACACGAACCGGCAGGTGTCGTCGTCGCAGATCTTGATCCGCTCGGGGTGACCCGACGTCAGCTCACGGACGAGCGGATCGGCCAGGCGGGCGAGGGCGTCGTCGATCGGGTCCCCCACATGGCGATGGTCGACGTTGATTCCGTCCAACGACGGGACGAGCTCGATGACCTGACGAGCGTGAAGCGCTCGGTTGACGGTATCGAGTGCGCCGGGGCTGGGTCCCCGCTGTTCAGCGATCGAGTAGGCCACCTCGCGCAGGGCCCCACGAAGGGCGCGTACGCGGGTGAGATCGCGGGCCGCCAGGTTCGGTTTGATGGCCGCCTGGGCACGCAGCCGGTCGGCGCCCTCGAGGTGGATGACCGCGCGATCGACGAACCAGTCGAGCACGGCATCCAGGTCCGGGTCAACCGGGAAACCGTTCTCGGTGCCGTCGGTGTTCAGGAAGTCGAAGGTGTCGTCGAGGCTCACGTCGTGGGCGTGGCCCTGATCGACCGGGGCAAGGGCGGTTGTGAACATCTCGATAACCACTATATACCGCTTGACAGGTTACGCGCAACGGGGTAGGGTTACAGAGTAACCGATGATCCCTAATAAAGCGGTTATCGAGAAGAAAACTGGGAGGCCAAACATGGAAGCCATCTTCATGGTGATCGTTCTGATCACCGGACTGGTATCGCTGGGCGCCGCCGCGCTGATCTGGGGCACCGACTCCCGCGACCCGATGCCGGACGACCATCGCCGCTGAACCGCGGGCCCACCGACTTCCATCTTGATCTGAGCGCTGAGACAGGAGCCCGAGCCACCATGAATTACTACTACGCCCTGCTTGCCCTCGAGCTCGCCAAGGAGCGTTCGGCTGACGCCGACCGGGCGCGTATGGCGGCCCTCTTCGCCAACGGCCAGCCGAAGCGACCATCCGTCGTTCGTCGTGGCCTCGCTCACGGCCTCGCGGCCGTCAGCCGCGGCAGCGCCGCCGCAGTCCGCCGCCTGGACGACTGCATCGCCGACGATCTTGGTCGGAGCCTGGCCCCGACCGAGTAGGCTCTCGCCGATGAGCCCGGCTGACGGGCCGCCCGGGAAGGTGCGATCGCGACCTCGGCCTCCATGTCGGAGGCTCATGCTCGGCCGATGCCTGGCTCAGTGGCTCGATACGGCCGGTGCTCCTGGACCTGGCGGTTCGGCGTGAGTCGCGGTGAAGATGCGCCAGGTCCCCGGAACGCCCTTGAGCACGCGTTCTCCCCGATCCTCGAAAGTGATTCCCGACCCCGCAACGAGGTCCTTCACTGTGCTCGAGACGAGCACCTCGCCCGGCCGGGCCATCGAGGCAATCCTGGCGCCGATGTGTACAGCGATGCCTCGAACGTCCTTGCCCGCGAGCTCGATTTCGCCCGTATGCACGCCGGCACGGATCTCGAGGCCGATGGCCCGGACGCCGTCGGCAATGGCCTGGGCACACTTCACTGCACGAGCCGGACCGTCGAACGTTGCGAAGAACCCATCGCCCGCCGTGTCAACCTCACGGCCGCGGTAACGGGACAGGAGCGCCCGGACCTTTACGTGGTGCGCGGCGAGGAGCTCCCGCCAGGGCCGGTCGCCAAGGTCGGCCGCGCGCGCGGTCGAACCAACGATGTCGGTGAACAGTACGGTCGCGAGCACGCGATCGAGCTGGGCTTCCTCCTCCCGAATCTCGCGCACGAAGGACTCCACCTCGTCGAGGACGGCGGTCTGGTCGCCCGCCCAAGGCGGCCAGTCGTCACCCGGTAGCTCGACGAACCTGGCGCCTGGTATCCGTTGCGCGAAGTCGCGTCCCGCCTCGACCTGCTCGACAGGGTCGTGCGTCCGATGAAGGACGAGTGTCGGAGCCTGAATCGTTGGGAGGATCGCGCGAACGTCGATCTCGGCCCAGATGCGCTCGATCGCCGCCATGGCGCTCGGGCTTGCCGAAAGTCGCTGTAGCTTCTGCCACCAGCGCCGCTGCTCGGCATCGCCAACGAGGGATGGGGCGTACCACTTTAGGCTGTCCTCGACGTACTTCGGGGTACCCCAGCCGGCCGCGAGCTCCGATAGGAATGATTCCCACCGCTCCGCGCTCCATCCCCAGGGGAAGTCAGCATTCGCGGTGCCGCGGGCCGAGGTGCCGTATACGAGAAGCGCCGCCGTGCGCTCCGGGTAGGTCGCGGCAAAGAGGGCGCAGAGGTTCCCAGAGTCCAAGCCCCCAAACAGCACGGCGCGCTCGAACCCCACCGCGTCCATCACAACGTGGAGGTCCTCCATCAGAATCTCCAACGGTGGTAGCTCGTGCGGCGACAGCCGGTCGGAGAGGCCAGTCCCCCGCGGATCCAGCAGCACGAGCCGGGAGAATGACGCAAGCCGTCTCAGGAATCGTGCGTAGAGCGGATTCTCCCAGATGACCTCGAGGTTGCTGATCCACGGCGGGGCGTACACAAGGTCCACAGGCCCGTCGCCTACGACCTGATACGCGAGCGCGATCTCACCGTTACGGGCGTACTGGACTTCCGGGACCTCCATAATCGAAGCCTGCGCCGCTCGGATCGTGATCGCAAGAGGGGCTCGCGCAACGAGACCCCTCATGCGGCCAAGCCGATTGACACCAGGTGCCTGCCGTAGTTCAGCCGCAGTCGCCGCGCCTACGATGGCGATATGAGAGCAGCCATTCATCGGCTCGTGCGAATCGCGCTCGTCGGACTCCTGGTCACGACAACCTCCGCGTGCCTCGTCAGCATCGGCGGGTGCAGCAGCGAGGAGGCTGCGTACTTCAACGAGATCGAGCACTATGGCGGCGCGGAGCTCATGCCTGAGGACGATGGGCTGGGCAGCTGCGGCGCCTCATTCACGACCAGTGACGATCCGGATCTCGTTATCGAACACTATCGATCGAGGCTGCAGGCCGCTGACTGGGCAATCGATCCTCCGCTGCCCTCGTCGCCGCCAGCGTCGGCGGATGGCATCGAGATGCAGTCAGTGGGGCTGTCCGCCCGTAAGGGAACGATCGGCTACGGCGTCTCGGCGGAGATCTTCGGGGGATCGGAAAACGTCGTCGTTATCCACGTCGGCGACAGCGGCTGAAGCGCCTAACAACCGGCCCGCGAACCGCAGGCGCGTTCCCTCACCGGCATACGCCGTCGCCGGTTTAGAGCAGCGCGTCGGCGATCTCGCCGAGATCCGCGCCGACGATGTCGGGGCTGGGCGCAAGCGGATCGAGGACCATGCCCGGGCGGGCGACGAAGGCGGCCAGGCATCCCGCGCGGAGCGCGCCGGCGACGTCCCAGGCATGGGCCGCCACGAGACGCAACTCCCCGACCTCGATGCCAAGCTCGCGGGCCGCCAGGTGGTACGCCTCGGGCGAAGGCTTCAGACGGCGGACGGCGTCTGCCGACACGATTCGCTCGAAGAGGGGCGCCAGTCCAGCGTTCTCGAGCTGCGCCTGCGCAACCGCCCCGGTCGAGTTCGTCAGGGTGGCAAGTCGATACCCGCCATCTCGCAGGCGTTCCAGCGCGTCCGCGACCTCCGGATGCGGCGGCAGACGCTTCACCGCACCGAGGATCTGATCAACCTCGACGTCCCCCAGCTGGCGGCCCCGGCGGTGGGCGACCATCGCCAGTGCGGCGCGCCCGACGGTCCCGAAATCCGCGTACGCATCGGTCACCGTCGATACCAGGGCCGACTGCAGCAGCTGCTGAAACCACTCGCCGCGGACCGTTGCGTCGCCGAAGACCTGCTCGAATGGTCGGTCGAGACCGCGGAGGTCGAGAAGCGTCTCGTTGACATCGAAGACCAGGGCCACGTTGCGTTTTGCCATCGCGTGGCCAGCCTACCTCAGGTGGCCAGCGACCTCAGTACGCTCGCGCTGACGGGCGCCTTGGCACCGGAGATCAAGGGCAGGGGTAGTTCGTCCGAGGCGCGGGATCGGGCCCGCTGATATCCCCTTCCGGCGAAGCTCGGGAGGCTCTCCAGAACCGCGGTACCCAGCGCGACGGTCCGGTGTGTCTCGCAATTTGTGGATAACTGACTCGACAACAGCCGCCTCGCGGAGTAAACAGTCCCAACCGACGGGGTGCGGCGGCTCGATCGCCGCCCTGGGCCGGGGACCCAAAGGTCCTGCCTCCAGCCTGTGCTTGAGGGATGAGCAACAGTTTGCTTGACGATCCATCTGGAGGATTCCGGTGACCACCACCGATGTCGGGGCACGGCGACCGAGCAGGCGCTCGATAATCATCTGGGCCGGGGTCGCCGTCATCGGCGCCCTCGCCTGGTCGGTCATCGCCCTCGCACGAGGCGAGACGATCTCCGCGGCATGGATGATTATCGCCGCCGTGAGCTCGTACGCCATCGCCTACCGCTTCTACGCCCGGTTCATCGTCCGCCGTGTGCTACAGGTCGATAACCGCAGAGCCACTCCGGCCGAACGCCTGGACAACGGCGTCGACTACCAGCCCACCGACCGCCGCATCCTGTTGGGTCACCACTTCGCGGCGATCGCCGGGGCTGGCCCGCTGGTCGG
>JALYSK010000014.1 GCA_030854805.1 Chloroflexota bacterium
ACCGCCTGCTGCTCGTCCGCGGCCGCGGTCTTCGACGCGGTCGAGGGCGGCTGCCGCTGCTGCGCCGTGTCGGCCGAGAGCGGCGCCGAGCGAGCTGGCGCGTAGCATGCGGGCGGGCCGGAGTCGCCTGCAAGCCACCTGTCGCATACGGGGTGGAATCCGCTCGGAGCGACTACTCCCGGCCATTCCAGCATGATCGCCGTTTGGTTCGACGCCAGGGAGAGTTACCTCGCGGAGATTCGCGCCAGCATGCACTGACTCCTCGTGCGTTAATGGTCGCAGCTGCGTAGCGTTGGGCGTCGAGCGATCTGAGTCTCCCGACGCGGCGAGGCAACGGGTCCCCCAACTGCCGCCGCTTGATGCAGGAGCCCTTATTGGAGCCCTTATCGGTCCTGTCTCGTGCGTCTCATGCGTCTCTTGGAGGTACTGCGTGAAAGCGGCTGAGACACATGAGACGAATCACCGGGAATCCGGTATGCGGTACCAGCACTCATCTTTGGGCCCCGATTCGAGCGTGAATTGGGGCTCTTCGGTGTCCGCGGAACTCGCCGTACCTTTGCTTGTACCATTACGGGATTTCGAGAGCAGGCCGAGCGCTTCATTCGAGAAGCCTTCCTGCGGGGTCGAGATCCCCAGCTCGGGCGAGCCACGATGTGAGCTCCACTGAGACCGCCTGGAACGGGTGCGGGTTCGAGCGTCAACCATCCGCGATGCGTAGCTCAGCTTGGTAGCGCACCTAGATGGGGTTTCCTCCGGGGGCCTGAGCAGTGTAAATCCGACCCAGTTGAGCACGCGCGCCTGGAGCGTAAGCCACCGATTTAGGGCGTTCATATGAGCCTGGCATCGTAGGGCCGGGGTCGCCTGCGCGCTACCGATTGCCGCGACCCTTCGCCGCTCGCGTGCCTGTCCGTTGACGACGGTCACCATCCTCGGGGCCGCCCGTCGCGTTCTCGCGTGTCGTCGACGGCCGGACCCTGCGGTTCGAGCCGGCTGCCGACGGCCTGATGCGCGATCTCGAGACCGGCTCCATCTGGGATCTGTCGGCACCGCGACCGAGGGTGAGCTGGCCGGCGCGCGGCTCGAGCTGCTGCCGGCGGACCCTCCCTTCTGGTTCGCCTGGGCCGCCTTCCGACCCGACACTCGTATCTGGCAGCCGTGAGCCGCGACATGCGAGCGTCACGTTCAGCGCGTAGGGTGAGCTCGTGAGACCTAGCCCTCTGCTCGTGATGGCCGCGGCGATGCTTCTCGGGGCCTGCGCGGCACCGGCTGGCACGACGCCTGGTCAACGCTCGCCGTCGGCGTCCTCCAGCCAGCCCGGCTCGGCCGGGCCGAGCGGCGGTTCGACCACGGCTGCTGATCCGCTCCTGGCCCTGCGGCTGGTCGATGTCGCCAGCGGCCAGCCGTTCACCCTCGGCGACCTGGCGGCTGACCGCCCGGTGTTGCTCGAGACGATGGCCACCTGGTGCCCGAACTGCCGCCAGCAGCAACGTGCGATCGTCGACGCTCACGCGCTCGGCGACTTCCACTCGGTGTCGATCGACGTCGACCTGTCCGAGACGGCGGCCGACCTGGCCGAGTACGCTGATCGTGAGGGCTTCGACTGGCGCTTCGCCGTGGCCGATGCCTCCCTCTACCAAGAGCTGCAACAGCGCTTCGGCGTCGCGGTGACCAACCCGCCGTCCACCCCGCTGCTCGTCATCGGTTCCGACGGCTCGGTCCGGCCGCTCGAGTTCGGCCGCGGGGTGCGCAGCGCCCAGGAACTGCTGACCGAGCTCGGCCTCGGCTGAGCCCGTGGCCGAACTCGCGGTTGCGCTGCTGGCGGGCATCGGCGCCACCGTCACCCCCTGTGTCCTGCCCCTCTATCCCGCCTTTCTCGCCTTTCTGACCGGCACGACGAGTGACGCGCTTGAACGACGGATGGCGCCCGCCATGGCGGCGGTCCTGGTCTGGGCTGGCGTTGTCAGCGGCATGGTTGCACTCGGTGCTGTCCTCGCATTGCTCTCGCTCAGCCTGGGGGGCGTGCTCCGCATCCTGCTGCCGGTAGCCGACGTGCTTCTGATCGCGCTCGGGCTGCTGCTCATTGCAGGTCGCAATCCCTTCGTCCGGCTTCCGCAACCGGCGCCGATGAGCGGCGGTCGAGCGCACCCGGGCGTGGGCGCCTACCTGTACGGGCTCCTGTTCGCGCCGATCGCCCTGCCCTGCTCCGGGCCATTCCTGATCGGCATCTTCGTGGCCTCGCTGACAATCGGCGACGCCGTGCGGCAGCTCTCCTTCTTTGCGGTGTTCGGCATCGGCTTCGGACTACCGCTCTTCGTGCTCGGCCTGGCCGGCCAGGTTCGCGGCCGGCAGCTGGCGCGGGCCATGCTCCGCTTCGAGCGACCGCTGCAGCTCATCCTCGGGGCTGGACTGCTGGCGGTCGGCGCCTGGGACCTGTGGCTCAACCTGTCGCAGGTGCTGGGGTGATCCTGGTCTCGGTCCCCCGAGGCCTTGTACGCTACCGCCAACCCGCAGGCAGTGGAACACGATGGATAACGTCTTCGGCTGTGCCGTCCTCTTCTTCCAGTCCGCCATCACCTTCCTGCTGGCCAGCAGCGTGACCCTGCGCAGCGACGACAGTATCGGAGCCGCGGCACAGACGGTGGCGCGCGTCGCCGGGCTCGCCGGCATGGTCGTGTTCGGGCTGCTCATGCTCGTGGCGCTGTGGTTGACGGCCCGCGGCAGGCGCTGGCGGATGCGACGCTAGCAGGCGGCGGGGGTCAGGACCGTCTGCGCCAGGGGCGCTTGCCTGCCAGGACACCCGGCTGCTCGAGAAACTCGATCCAGCGTTCGGGCTGGTCGAGCCAGAGCGCCAGGTGCCGGGCGAACCGCGGCCCGACCAGCCGCAAGGTCGGCCCGGCATCGGCAAGGAGTGGCATGAGCCGTTCCGCGGCGAACACACGGACCCCGTCGATGCTGGCCAGCTCGACGTACGGCTCGCCCGGAGGCTGAGGCCGGAACTTGGCGGTTAGATCGCCGATCACCACGCTGCAGCGCCGGCTGGCGAAATAGTCAAGGATCAGCATGCCGCGCTGCGCGCGGGTGGCGAGCTCGCGTCGCAGCCGTGGCTCCACGCCGATGCTGATCTCCGAGCGCGGCACCACCCGATTCTGCAGACCGTCCATCGGGCCTAGCATCGCACACCGGCCGAAAGCGCCGAGCCCAGAGCATCGGCGTGGTCAGGCGCCGGGCTGGACCCGCGCGGCACGTTGGCCGGCAAGTGGTGGCTCTTTGTAGTTGATCTTGGCCGTGCCCATCTCACGGTGGGCGTCCATGCACCCACAGGTTAGACACATGATGACCTCCGCTTGCTTTGACCAGTCGTCGGCTCCAGGAGACGTGCCGTGTCCATGACCGACGGTCTCCGGGCCTCCTCGGGAGCGGTGGGCCAGCCAAACCGGATTCCCCCGGTCGACGTGATGGATAAGACCGCTGGACTCGACTGGGGCCTCCGCCATACATGACGTCCCCTCGTCAGCTCGTCACACCACGGTCACGCGAGCGGCCCATCCTCCGCCCGTAGGGGAATGAGAAGGGAGAACCATGCATCGTCAGATGCGTCGCATGCGACCGCTGACCCAGCTGTTCGGTGGCGTCGCTGTCGCCGCCCTCGTCGCGACCGGCTGCGGTCAGGGGACTGGCGCAACCGCCGCCCCAACAACGGCGGCGAGCGCCTCGCCGGCAACGACCCAGGTGATGGGCAAGGGCACGTTCCACGACGTCGACGGCACGGCGGCAGGCGAGGCCCAACTCGTGCTGAAGCCGGACGGCACGTACGAAGTCGTGCTCGAGAGCTTCATGATCGGCTCGATCGCCCACACCAACCTCGTGCTCGTGTCGAACTCCGACGTCGCCGCAACGGCTGACATCGACAAGTCAAAGCTCCTCGACCTGGGTCCACTGAAAGCGACCGAGGGGATGCAGGACTTCGTCATTCCGGCAGCCATGGCCTCCACCGTCATGGAGGGTTATCACGCGGTGGTCATCTGGGATACCGAGATGGCCCACGCGATCGCTGCGGCACCGCTCAAATAGGGCAGACCAGCGGACGGGCGCGTCGGTGACGCCGCACGCTCCGAGCACGATCCCAGGGCGATGCCTGCCGGCAGGCCTCGGTTCATCGGTGAGTCGCCCTTAACGGGCAGCCGCCGGGAGCCGAAACCAGATCTCCGTGCGGCCGCTTCCCGAAGACGCGCCGACTCTCCCGCCGTGGGCCTCGATCACCTGTCGGACGATGGCGAGGCCGATCCCGGCCCCACCGCTCGCCCGCGTCCGCGACGGGTCGACCCGGTAGAGACGCTCCCAGATGAACGGGAGGTCGGCGGCCGGGATCTCGACCCCGGTGTTCTGGATCGCGCAGCGGATCCATCCTGCCGCTTCACCTAGGCGGACGAGGATCTCGCCACCGTCATCGGTGTACCGCGCAGCGTTCTGCATCAGGTTCGTGACGACCTGGCCGATGGCGTCCGGCTCCGCCAGCAGGGCCGGCAACGACGATACGTCTTCGACCCGGACGCTGATCCGCCTGCTGGCAAGCTCGGGCGACTGGATCTGCACGGCGCGCTGGACGAGCGCTGCGAGGTCGACCTCGACGCGGGCCTGCTCGCCCTCGCCGCGCTTGCCACGCGCCAGCTCATCGAGTCCCTTCACCAACCGCGTCAGTCGGACGATCTCCTCGTTGACGGTGCGCAGCATGTCGGGGGTCGGCTCGACCACGCCGTCGGCCATCGCCTCGGTGTAGCCCTGGAGGCTGGTCAGCGGCGTGCGCAACTCGTGCGCGACATCCTCGACGAGGGCGCGGCGAAGCTGCTCGACGCGCTCCAGGCTGGCGGCCATGTGGTTGAAGGCGTCGGCCAGACGCTGCAGCTCGGGGTCCGGGGCGTCGGGCACACGCGCGGCAAGGTCGCCGCCGGCGATCGCACGCGTCGCATTGGTC
>JALYSK010000130.1 GCA_030854805.1 Chloroflexota bacterium
GTCGTTGCCCTGCCGCATGCCCTGGGTCGGGTCGTGGCTCTCCCAGAAGATGCGGAGCAGCTGCTCGTACGAGACGAGCCTCGGATCGAAGACGACGCGAACCGCCTCGGCCTGGCCCGTCTTGCCAGAGCAGACCTCCTCGTAGGTGGGATTGGGGGAGGAGCCGCCCTGGTAACCGGCCGCCGTCACGATGACGCCGGGGGTCTGCCAGAACGTCTTCTCGGCCCCCCAGAAGCAGCCCAGCGCGAAGTCGGCCACCTCCGACCCGTCAGGGTAGGGCCCTGCGAGCGGCGTGCCGTTGACGAAATGGCGCTCGGCGGTCGAGATCGGTTGAGACCGACCGGCGAGGGCATCGGCTGGATCGGGGAGCTTGGTCTTGGACGAATTGAAGGGCCACATGTCGAAAGTCTAGCGCGATTGCGCGACAGTGCCCGGAAGGCGAGCTAGTTCGCGGCGAGCGCTGGGGGATCGACGCCGCGGCGCACCGCATCCAGCAGGTCGCCGATACCGAACGGCTTGGCCAGGTAGCCGTCGGCGCCGATCTCGCTCGCCCAGCTGGCGCCGTCCCGTGCGGCGGTCATGACCAGGGTTGGCACGCGGATCCCGCGCTCTGAAAGCATCCGCGCCACTCCCCAGCCGTCGAGCACCGGCATGCGCATGTCGAGCAGCATGAGGGCCGGTCGCGAGCGAGCAATCGCCTCGAGCGCGGCCGCGCCATTGGCGGCCGTCTCGACCGCGTACCCCTCGATGCGCAGCAGCTCCGCGACCGCGTCGAGGATGCCAGGGTCGTCGTCGACGACCAGGATCGTGCCGTCAGGCATTCGCGCCTGACCCCGCGGCTTCAGAACTGATCGGCTCGACGGTGCCACGCTCGAGGTCGGCAGCCTGCAAGGGATGGTCGAGCCCGCGCCCCGAGGCCGGCAGTGCCGGCAGGACGACGTGGAAGGTGCTTCCCTCGCCGACCTCGCTCGTCGCTGAGATCTCGCCATCGTGGTCCTCGACGATGGCGCGGCAGATGAAGAGGCCCAGCCCAAGGCCCTGGAAGCGGCGATCGTCCACGTTGCTGCCCCTGTGGAAGCGATTGAACAGGTTCGGCAGGTCGGCGGGAGGGATGCCGATCCCGTGATCGCTCACGCTGATATGCGCGGCGTCATCCTCTCGCCAGGCCCGGACGAGCACCTCGCCCCCGGCGGGGCTGTACTTCACCGCATTCTCGACCAGGTTGTCGATCAGCTGTCTCACCCGATCCGCGTCATAGTGGCCGAGGATCGGCCCCGAGGCCTCTGCGCGGCAGAGGTGCCCGGTGCCGGCGATCCGTGAGCAGACGTCTTCGACCAGTGGTACCAGGTCGACCGTCTCGCGATGGTCCACCAGCTGCCCGCGCTCGGCGCGAGACGCATCCAGGAAGCTGGTCACGAGTGCCTGGAGCCGATGCGCCTCAGTCACCATGCTCGCCACGCGATGCATCTCGAGCGGCGCTGTCGGGTCCTCCTCGGCACGCCGCTGCAGCAGCTCCGCGTGCAGCAGCAGCGTGGTGAGGGGCGTGCGCAGGTCGTGCGCGGCCGCGGACAGGAAGTCATCCTTCAGGCGAGTTGCCTCCTCGCGCGCCTCGACCCGCGCCGCCTCCTCGATGAGGGTGCGGCTCTCGAGGATCACGGCCGCCTGGTCGGCGAGCAGCTTCACGAGGCTGAGATCATCCTCGGCGAAGATCGGCGCGCGCCGGGCATACACCAGCAAGACCCCCAGCGACCTCCCGTCCGCGGCGATCGGCGCGCCCACCACCGCCGTCGCATTGCGCTGGTCGTAGAGCTGCGCATTGGCCGGATCGGTCCGGCGGGCATCGGCCGTGAAGAAGGGACGGCCCTCGGTGAAGATCTTGCCCCCTATGAGGGCATCGGGCTCGGTCTCGAACACGGCGCCGGAGCGCTCGTGGTACCGCAGCTTGTTGCGGTGCCTGTCGAAGAGCCCCACGGTGGCCGAAGGCGCCCCGGTCGACTCCGCGGCGCCGCGCTCCAGCTCGGTGACGATGGCGTCGGTGGTCGGCAGCCGCGGCAGGCTGGCGGCGCGGCCCAGGAAGCTGCGGAGCTCGGGTTCCTGCCAGGCCCGTCGCAGCGTTGCGGGGGTCGAGAATCCGATGAAGTAGGCGACTCCTGCAGCGAGGCCGAACAGCTGGGTACCAATCTGGAGGCTGGGCTCATAGGCGGGCGCCAGAATGCCGACAATGGCAAGCACGAAGGCGAGCGCCACCAGGCCTGAGCCGATCGCGACGGCCTGCATGCGGCGCTGGGTCACGCCTCGGGAGCGTGTCGCGAGCCGGGCAAACGCGATGCTCCCATAGCCGCCGAGGGCCACGAACCACGCCACGCTGAGCGCCGAGAACCAGATCGGAGTCGGGTGTGGGAATACGAACGCTGCGACGATCAGCAGCACGGTGCCGGCAGCCGCGCCGACCATGATCCAGCTCTGCCGCGGACCAAAGTCGTCGACGATCCTGACCAGCACGTAGGCGAGCAGGCTCACCAGCGCGAGGCTGGTCGACTCCACCACCGGGACACGGGTCAGGGGGTCCAGCCGACCGAGATCACCGAGGCCAATGAGGGCGACGATGATGCCAAAGAAGAGGGCGATGTCGAGGCGCGCCAGGTCCCGGCCGCCAAACGCCTGGATGGCCACGTCGAGGAAGACGACCAGGAAGACTGCCTGCGTCACCAGCCACAGGAAATCGTAGGCGCTCAAACTGACCTCAGGACTTCGAGTGCCCGGGATTGTACGGCGAGAATTCAAGACCTCTCGCGATCGAGGCCTTGGGACTCGCGTGGTTCAGGCGCCCGGCACCTCCGAGCCCGACCGCTCGAGATGGACGCCGGGAAGCGGCCACGAGACGCGCAGCTCCTCGGGCAGCAGGAGCGAGATCGTCCGGCAGCGCTGGCAGACCGCGCGCGCCGGCAGCTCCGGAAGCTGCGGCGGCCGAAGCGGTAGAACGGCGCGAAGCAGCCCGATCTGTGAGCGGGCGACCCGGCGCCACCATGCGTCAATCTCGTGGTATTGCGTTTGGGGCTGATCCGCAAGTCGCTCGGCGCGGAGATCCCAGACCCCGTCCGGCCTCTGAAGCCAGCCGGGGGGAAATGCGAAGAGGCGCACTGCGACCGCCGGCGAGCGGGGATAGGTGGGGGCCGGCTCCAGGGTCAGTCGGTGCCGGCCGCTCGCGACCCTGGGCGGTACATCCAGCTCCTCGATCGGGCCGAACTCGCGGTGGCACAGGTACGCGCCGTCGCGCTCACTGCCGCACAGCACGTGATGCCCGGTTGGGTCGAGCCGAGCGACTCGACGAGGCTCCCCGACCAGCATCGCTTGATCGCCGCTTTCCTAGTCCGGCTCCTGCATGAAGAGCTCGGTGAAGTCCGTGCAGCGGCCCTCGTCGTCGAGGCGAACGATCAGGATGTTGTGGTATTGGCGCTTCGGCGCTTCGCCGGTGGCCCGGTAGGTGGTGACGCAGCGAGCGACGCCAAGGTCACCATTCACTGCCAATGGCTCGCAGAACATGGTCCAGGTCTCTGGATCGTCCGGCTCCTTCAGCCAGGCCTCGACGATCTCCTCCCGATCCCGCGCACCCTCGGTGAGAGATTCCCACGGGTGCCAGCGGTAGACCGCGTCGTGTGTGAAGAGCTCGCGGATCGTGTCAGCGTCATTGCTGCGCCACGCGACGATGTAGCGGTCCAGCCAGATGTCGAGGGCGGCAAGCTCGGTCATAGAGGTTCCTCGCATTGTGAACGACTGTGGGTTAACTGTGGATGAAGAGCCGCGCGGCGCGGAAACTCGGGGATAAGTGGGATTGCGCCGCTCGTCGCCGCAAGCCTATCCTCTGGGTGTCCCGAAGGGGCAGCGAATACCGGTTCAGGAGATTGCATCAAGTGTTCCGGTACCGTTTCGGTGGCTTCGGTCACCGGGGCGGACGCCGTTCCTTCGGGGCGTTTCGTTGCCCTCGTAAGCGCTCCAAAACCACGCCCTCCACCTCGTCAGGCGAGCGCAGCAGATCAATCCGCCCGATGCCCTCCGCGGCCAGCATCGGCAGCGATTCGACGAGCCACCGATGCTGCCGCCGGATTGCCGATGCGGGAATGCGATGCGCCAGGCGCAGCTCGTTGCGCTCCAGGCAGATCGGCAGCGGGAGGTCGAGCACGACGGCGATCGTGGGCCGACCATGGCGGCGTGCAGTGTCGATCAAGGGCCTGCGCGCCCAACGCTGAACGTTGGTGGCATCGACCACGGTGAGCCGGCCCCGCGCCAGGCGCATCCGGAGCGCGATACGAAGGAGCTCGAACGCATCCTCCGTCGCCGACTGGTCCGACTCGTCGCCGGCGATCAGGCCGCGCAGCGCATCTGACGAGATCACCTCGGTCGGGCCGAAATGGCGTCCCGCGAAGGTCGACTTTCCAGACCCGGAGGCACCAACAGCAGCACCAGCGCATCGGCGGGGACGCGAAGAGGCGCGAGCGGGGGACGAAGATCGGAAGCGACCGGCGGCAGCATGGCTGTCAGCCGTGCGTGGGCCGGCTCAGCCCTCGTTCGCGATGCACTCCGCGCAGAGCTCGGAATCAGGGATCGGCGGCACGGG
>JALYSK010000151.1 GCA_030854805.1 Chloroflexota bacterium
CAATCCGACGGTCCTACCGACACTGCCCCTGCCCGATGACTCGTTTCATCAGTCGCAGCCATATGTTTCGCCGGACTCGCATCGCTGGGTGATCGGCGTCGCCACGCCAATCGTCCTGCCCACGGGCAGGCACGCGGGGATCCTCCATTTTGAGATCCCGATCCAGCGATTCGCCACGGAAATGGCAGGCCTGCCCATCGGAGGCACCGGCTACTCCATGCTCATGGATCGCGCAGGACGGCTTCTCGTCCACCCGCAGCTCGCAGAGTTGCGCTCCGTCCAGAGCCTTTCGACCGATCCCAACACCGGTCCATTCCCCTTCCTCACCGCGTCAGGCTCCGCTTCGTGGCGGGAGGCGGCGGGGAAGATGCTGTCCGGTCAGGCTGGGAGCGCCACTTTTGACGTGGCTGGCACCACGTTCCGTGTCAGCTACCGGCCGGTTGGCGGCTCGAACCGAATCCTGGCGGTCGTCAGCCCGGTCAGTGAGCTCTACGCCGACGTCGACAGGGCGCTGCTGAATTTGGCGGTCACCGCCGGCCCGCTCGTCCTCCTCATGATCCTGCTCACGGGCTGGTTCGCCAGCCGCACGGCGAACGCGAAGCGTCGCCTGGAGGGCCTGAACCATCGCCTGGCGAGCGCGAATGCGAGCCTCGGGGAGTCGAGCAAGGCAAGCGCCGAGCTGGCACGCCAATCGGCGATCGTCACTCAATTCAGCGAACTGACGGCTCTCACCGAGGACGACGTGTCGCTCTCGGTTGCCACGATGGCAACGCTCGACGAGCTTGTGAAACCCGAGGACGGGGCGCTGCACGTGTCGAACCGATCCCAGGATCGGGCGATTCCGCAGGCCACACTTGGCGAGCGGAAGGCTGAAGTCCTCTCGCTCCACGAGTTGGGTCGCTGCCCCGCGCTCCGTCGGAGCAGCCTCTACGTGACCGACGATGTCTCGGAGGGCCTCACGTTCCACTGTCCCGTGTATCCGGTCGAAGGCGGGACGCTGGCTTGCGTCCCACTGGTCGCGCTGGGTGAAACGGTTGGTGCCGCGCACCTCCACTGGGCCACGCCGCGCGAGCTCTCTCTCCCGGTCCGGCTCGCGATCACCCGGGTGAGCGAGCATGCCGCGCTGTCGATCGCGAACCGACGTTTGCTCCTGGCGCTCCGCGGCCAGGCGAATACCGACGGACGGACGGGACTGACCAACAGTCGGGCCTTCGATGAAGCCCTCGAGCGGGCGTTGGCCAATCGCCCGGAACGCGAACCGCTGGCAGTGCTGATGCTCGACCTCGATCATTTCAAGGAGTTCAACGATCGCTACGGGCATCCTGCCGGCGACGAGGCCTTGCGCGTATTTGCCCATCTCCTGCGCTCAAGCATCCGCGACCGGGACACCGCGGCGCGCTACGGCGGCGAGGAATTCGCGGTCTGTCTACCAGGCCTCACCGCCAGCGCAGCCGAGGCGGTGGCTGAGCGCATGCGCGAGCGGACCGAGGCAGCGATCATCCCGCTCGCGCCCGGTGTGACCGGACGCCTGACGGTGTCCATCGGAATTGCAGCCGCTCCCGAGCACGGTACGGATCGGTTGGCGCTCCTGAAGGCCGCCGATGAAGCGCTGTATCGAGCGAAGCTTGCCGGCCGGAACATGGTCGTGTCTCGGGAGGGCTGGCTCGACGGAAATGGAGCTTCACCGGCGGAAGTCAACCTGGAGGAGCTCGCCGCCGAGTCGTAAGTCCGTCGCGATGACAGGCCCGAGCGGCGCCAAAATGGGGAGAGGCGCCGTTGGTCGGCGCCCCTCCCTGAAACGGCTCAGCGCCGCTTACTGCTCACCGTCGAACTGGTAGTCGACGGTGCCTGCCGCGTCGGCGTGGCCGCCGGGCCCATCGGCCTCGACTCCGGCCGCCTCAGCGCCGGACTCCGCCGGCTCCGCGGCACCGGCGACGTCGGGAGTCGTCTGGTCGCCCTGCGTCAGGGTGCCCGTGTCGGCTGCAGCCGGGGCTGCGGTGCTCGGCGCCGGGCTGGCCGCAGCCGCGATGCCCGCACCACCGATGGCGAGGACGGCGATCGCCGCTGCGATCGGTCGCCCAATTCGTTCGAACCTCATGATCGGTTCCTCCAACTCCGGTCGGACTACCTGTCCGACACCATGGCGAGAATGCGCTGCGGGTCGTGAGGGGATGGTTAACAGCGCCGACGCGCCAATTCACGTTCCGTTCACGTCACGGCGGCATCCGCGCGGTGCGGTTACCCCTTGGTCTCGCCCCCGCTCCCGACCACCGCACGACGCAGGATGTCGAGGACGAGGTTCTGCCCGTCGAGGATCTCGACCTGCTTCTTGCTCAGCTCGTGGAGGGCCACCAGCGTCGCGTGATCGGCCATCGCCCGCGCGTCGCCAGCTGCCTGGGCCCGGTTGGCGCTGACCTGTAGCGAGATCATGATCGACAGCTGCGGCACGTTCAGGATCGTGAGGAGCAACGGCCAGGGGGTCCGGTCGAACCCGACCACGTTGCCGGCGAAGAGCCAGACCACGATCCCCGTTGTGATGCCGACGAACAGCCACATCGAGCCAACCAGGCGATTGACGAGATCGGCGATGCGATCCAGAGGGCTTTCGCCGACCACGTCGTGCGACACGACCAGGCGCGGGACGTGCTCGCGGGGAGCCTTCTTTGCGCGAGCCACCTCGGCCATCGGCGACTGAGCTCCGTTTTCCGCCATGTCGACCTCCTACTTGCCCGCCACGCTCAATGCTGGCGGCTACTTTGCGCTGGCGGTCGCCATCGCCGTCGGCGCCACCGCCCGTACCCGCGCGTCGATCGGTTCAGCTGGCTGCGACGGCCACTGCCCCGCGGCGTCAGCTGCGAGCGAGCCTCGGCTTGCG
The DNA here is from genome assembly GCA_030854805.1 of Chloroflexota bacterium. The sequence goes on from JALYSK010000151.1 coordinate 2,876, forward strand.
CGCAGCGCACGTAACCGCCAACCAGCCCCCTTCGCCGCTCCCGACATCCCTCGTTTCGGCTCTAACTTGGTCCGCAGGTGCGCTGGGCGCACGTCGCGGCCACGCAGGGGACTCCGCCCGGCCGAGACCGGCGCGGAACCTGGCCGTTGCGTGCGCTGAGCGCAAACGACGAGGAAATGACCCGGGTACCCCACGCGCCGCGATGGTGGGCCGCGTTGCCGCCGCCGCCCGGTCTCGCGGGCCGCCGGCGCCAATTTGCTACCGCTGGCGTCTATCGGATATCGGATGGCCGGTCTTGCCCGAGCTGGCATGCGATTGCCAGCCAACACTGCGTTCAATGGCCAAAGCGTGCTCCCGCCGGCAAATTCGGCCATCGGGTCGCCGCTAGTCGCCAGCCCCGGCAAATCGGGTCGACGTCGCCAGCTCCAGCAAATAACAGCGGACGCGCCCTCTCGAGGCCGAGCGCGTCGCGCGCGGGCTGCCGCAGATCGACGTCACCCCCCAACACCCCACGAGCCACGAGCCACGAGCCACGAGGCCGAGTGCCTCCTAGCGCGCCAGGTCTGCCCCGGTGAGGAAGTCGATGACGAGCCTGTTGAAGCGCTCCCGCTCCTCGAGCTGGATCATGTGGGCCACGCCCGGGAACTCGACGAGCTGTGCATCGGGCACCTGGGCGGCGATATTTCGTGCATTCGGCACGCCCGCCGGCTCGTCGACGGTGCCGACCATCACCAGGGTCGGGGCCTCCACATCGGCCAGTCGCCCGACCGCCGGCGGATCAAGCGGCTGGGGCTCGCCCTCCTCCTTCTCGGCGCGGTAGTTGTCGAGGATCCAGTCGTGCACCTGCCGGCGTAGCGCGGGATCGGGGCGCGTCGCCGGCTGTCCCCAGCCGTCGACCCATACCTGCGTCTCCAGCTCGGCAAGTGGCTCCCAGTCTTTCGAGTCGTAGAGGCGCTCCATCTCATCCCATGGAGGCACCGCGACCCCGTCGGGGAGCTGGGCTTGATAGCCGCTGGCGCCACCGGCGACGAGGACGAGTGCATCGACCAGCTGCGGGCGCTCGATCGCAAGGTCGAGCGCAATCGTCCCACCGCGCGACTGGCCGACGAGGTAGCAGGAGGCGGCCCCCAGGTGCTGAAGCACGGCGGCGGCATCGGCCCGGTTCGAGAAGGGAACGTGGTCCGTCTCGCTGAGCCCAAACCCGCGCGTGTCGTAGCGGATGACGCGGTAACGCTCCGCGAACTCACGGACCTGGCCGTCCCACATGCGGAGGCTGCCCAGCCCGCCATGGATCAGCAGCAGTGGGTGACCCGCGCCTTCGACCTCGTAATAGAGGCGCCCACCCGGCACGTCGACGTATCCCGACTCGGGCATCTGACCTTTCTCCAGGGGCTGAATTCCCAGCTGCCACCGTAAGGCTACGATTCTGACCGATGTTGAGCCCGACATATCCCCTGATCACCCAGCGCCTCCTGCTGCGGCCGTTCACCGACGGCGATCTCGATGCCGTGTATGCCATCCAGAGCCGCGAGGATGTGACGCGCTTCCTGTACTGGGGGCCTCGCTCGCGGGGCCAGGCGCTCGAGATGCTGAAGCGGCGCAAGAAGATGACGGCGATTGTCGAGGAGGGAGATGGCCTCTACCTGGCTGCCGAGCTCAAGGAGGGCGGGATCCTGATCGGCGATTTCACCCTCCAGTGGCGGAGCCGCGAGCATCAGCTGGGGGAGATCGGCTTCGAGATGCATCCCGACTACCACGGGAAGGGGTACGCGACCGAGGCCAGCGCCCTCCTATTGCGCCTCGGATTCGAAGACCTGGGGCTGCATCGGATCATCGGCCGATGCGACCCCAGAAATATGGCGTCGGCCAGACTGATGGACCGGCTCGGGATGCGCCGCGAGGCGCATCTCCGCGAGAACGAGTTCATCAAGGGCGAATGGACCGATGAGCTCGTCTACGCAATGCTCGCGGGGGAGTGGACGACGCGGACTATGATCGGCTGATGGGACAGGAAAACGTCGAGGGGAACGGGACGCGTGAGCGACCGTGGCAGCTCAAGACGCCAAGCGGGTCGTCCGAATACCAGATGTACCGCGACGAGTCGGCGGATCCGCCCGCCCTCGTCTGCACGGTCGGGAAGACCGAGCTCCGCTACCAGCTGCGCTGTCTGACGGATCTGCACGCGAAGCTCCTCGCCCACGGCGACTGGATGCTGCTCGGCAGCGCGGATGAGCAGAAGCCAGCAGCCGAGGGAACGGTCGAAGCCTGGGGCCGGTCGCCGGACAACCCGGTGGGCGGCTGGTACGGGCTCAAGAAGGGCCTGCGCGGCCGATTCGGCATGTATGTGCCGCCTCTCATGGAGGCGCTGGGGCTGGCCGAGGTCGAGCACAACGCGAAGAACAACAGGATGAGGGCGATCTAGCCGAGCGGCTACAGATCGCGCCGGCCAAAGCCCCAGACCGCGAGCGTCAGGCCTCCGGCGACCCACACCACGCACCAGGCGAGGTAGAGGAGCGACGGGGGAGCGGGCGCAAAGAACGGGAAGGCGGCGATCCTCGGTCCCGCGGCTGCGCCCCCGATCAGCATGACCGCCGGCTCGAGGCTGAACAGGGTGCCTCGCCACAGTCCGTCGCTGGGCAGCAGGATCTGGCCGAGCACCGTGGCCTGGCCGATCAGCGGATCCCGGAACGCGGCGCCGATCCCGCCGATCACACCTGCCAGCCACGCGAGGCCGAAGAGCAGCATCGAGACGACCCCGGCCACGACCGACGAGGTGCGCGTGCTGAGCAGCAGCGCCAGCGTCAGGAGCACGATCGCCTGGGCCGCGAGATAGAGCAACGCCTCGATCGGGTGCGGCGGCAGGTAGCCGGTGGCCAGAAAGGCCGCCCCGAACTCGAGCGCGCTGGCGACGATCGCGTAACCGACCACCACGATCGTGAGGCCGAGCCACTTGCCGAGCACCAGCGAGCCCCGCCGGATTGGGCGCGCCATCACCGCCAGCGCCTCGCCACTCTCCAGCTCGCCGGCGATCGAGGGCGCTGCGGCGAAGACGGCCGCCAGGGCCAGCACGAAGCTGAACATGAACATGACCAGGATCAGCACCAGCGACGCGAGGAGCTGCACGTCGTCCCTGGTGAGCGGACCGTTGCGACCGGGCGGCAAGTGGCTCAGCTGCTGATAGCCCCAGGCGGTGAGCAGTACCGCGACCAGGGAGAGGCCGAAGAGCGCCTGGAGCAGGCGCCGGCGGAGTGCCTCGCGCAGGGTGAGCCAGGCGAAGGTGCGCACCATCTCAGGGACTCCCCACGATGGCCCGGAAGCGGTCCTCGAGGCTCGGCTGCAGCATCTCGACGCCGTAGACGCGACCGCCCGCGCTAATGACCGCTTCGACCAGCTCCGGGATGCGCTCCTCCCCGAGGCCACGAATCACGAGCCACGGCCCGTCCGGAGCCACCTCCCCAAAAGCGGACAGGACAGTCGCGCCGATGCCCGTCGCCCGCACGCGGACGCCGCCGGGGCTCAGCAGGTCGTGCAACGATCCGACCGCCAGCAGCCGCCCGTGGTCGAGGATGGCGACCCGGTCGCAGACCTGCTCGACCTCGCTCAGCTGGTGCGAATTGAGCACCACGCTGGTGCCCTGCTCGCGGAGGCCTCGCACGATCCCGCGGAGCTCATGTCGGCCGAGCGGATCGAGCGCGGTGGTTGGCTCGTCGAGGATCACCAGCCGCGGGTCGCCCAGGAGTGCAACGGCCAGGCCCAGCCGCTGCTGCATCCCCTTCGAGTATGTTGCCACGCGATCGTCGGCGCGCTCCGCGAGGTCGGCGGTCGCCAGGGCGGCCGCAACATGCTCGTCCCATCGGGCTGCATCGAGGCCCGCAAGGCGGGCGTGGAGGCGCAGCACTTCGCGTCCGGTCAGCCAACGCGGATAGCGGAACAGCTCGGGCAGGTAACCGACCCGGCGACGAGCCTCCGGGTGGCCCGCGGCAACGCCAAGGAGGCGCGCCTCACCGGAGCTGGGCCGCACCAGGCCCAGCAGCAGCTTGACCGCGGTCGTCTTGCCGGCGCCATTTGGGCCGAGCAGACCGAACACCTCCCCTTCACCGACGGTCAGGTCGACCGCGTCGAGCGCCAGCTTCCCGCGGTAGCGCTTCGTGAGTTGGAGCGTCTCGACGACGGAGGTCATGGTCGCCGCAGAGTATGACCCGCGTCACGCTCGCCTGACGACGGATCAGCCGGCGAGTCTCAGAGCCAGTCTTCGCCCGCGCGCACTGCCGGCTCGAACTCCGACTGTAAGATCTCGAACTCCGCGTCGGGGATGTTGTACGTGTGCTCCGGGCCGGGGAACAAGCCAGACCGCACGTCGAGAGCGTAGTTCTCGATCGCACGACGGATCTCGGCGCCGACCTCGCCGTAGCGCTTCACGAAGCGCGGCGAGCGCCCCTCGCCAATCCCCAGCAGGTCGTGCCAGACGAGCACCTGCCCGTCGCATTCGACCCCGGCCCCAATCCCGATGGTCGGGATCCGCAGCCCGGCGCTGATGCGCGCCGCGACACGCGCGGGCACGGCCTCGAGCACGATCGCGAAGCAGCCGGCCTGCTGGAGGGCAAGCGCATCGGCGAAGAGGGCACGTGCCTTGACACCCGTCCGACCCTGCGCCTTGAAGCCGCCCAGCATGGTGGCCGACTGCGGCGTGAGGCCGATATGG
>JALYSK010000004.1 GCA_030854805.1 Chloroflexota bacterium
CCGTCATCCTCGTGCGCGGACGGCGCGCCCCAGACCGCCATGACAGCATCGCCGATGAACTTTTCGAGCGTACCGCCGTAGCGCGCAACCGCCGCGCGGGCCACCTCGAAGTAGCGTGACTGCAGGCCTCGTACGTCCTCTGGGTCCATCGACTCGGAGAGCGCCGTGAAGTTCTCCAGGTCGACGAAGAGGACCGAGACAAGGCGACGCTCGGAGGGAAGCGAGGAATCGGGGACTTGCTCCCTTGATGCGTCGATGCCGGGCAGCTCGGGCATCGGTCCGCCGCAGGCGTTGCAGAAGCGCAGGCCCGGCGTTACTTCGGCGCGACAATGCGGACAGGTCGCGGTGAGACGCGCTCCGCATGCGCCGCAGAAGCGAGCGGACTCGGCGTTGGCGGAATCGCAGCTCGGGCAGCGCATCGGTCAGGGCGGCCCTAGGGGGTCGGCTCCGGCTCCTTGTGGATCATCTGGCCGGCCAGGTGGCCATCTTCGATCGTGAGCGAGCGGGTGATGTGCCTGGCCAGCGTGAGCTCGTGGTTGACCACGAGGGTCGCGATCCGCTGCTTGTCCGGTTCATCCGGGAACCCTTCCACCGTGCCCTTGATCCCCTCGACCTTACCGCCCATCGCTCTATGTGGCTTATGGATGAAGTACTCGGTCTCGCGAAAGCTGCTCTTGAACTGCGCGTAGTTGACGCTGAAAGGAGCCGCCAGGAATTCCTTGATCTCTGGGCGTTCGCGCGCAGCCTCAGTGAAGAGGTTCGGATCGTTGATTTTCACCCAGCTGTTGAAACCCTGGTCGGGCCCGACGCGGTACTCGTCGCCGCGCGGGAACTGGTCGTAGAGCTTGTCCTCATCGAATTCTTCCGGATAGTCCATTTTTGGTCTCCCTCGGTGCGGCCGTAGGGCGGGATCATATGCCCGCCCTGTGAAGGCGCCTAGATGCTCGGTTGTGCCTGCTACCATCGCGAGACCCATGACGACGATCAGCCCGAAGGCGGTGCGCGTGCGCATGGCTCCCAGCCCCACCGGGCCGCTGCACATCGGCACCGCGCGCACGAGCCTCTACAACTTCCTGTTCGCACGGCACGTTGGCGGGACGTTCGTCCTGCGCATCGAGGACACCGACGTGGCCCGCGGGAGCGAGGCCTTCGAGCGCGACATCATCGAGGGGCTGCACTGGCTGGGACTCAGCTGGGACGAGGGGCCACAGGTGGCCGGCGGCGACGATATCGGCGACTTCGGCCCTTACCGCCAGAGTCAGCGCATGGACCTCTACGCCGCCGAAGCTCAACGCCTGCTCGCCAAGGGCTCCGCATATCGCTGCTACTGCACGCCCGATGAGCTCGACGTCGCCCGCCGCGAGCAGGAGGCACGCCGGGAGCCGCCGCGCTACTCGGGACGCTGTCGCAGGCTCTCCGAGGAAGAGCGGCGGGCATCCGACGCCGAGGGTCGCAGCTTCGCCATCCGCTTCGCGGTGAAGCCGGAGAAGATCGCGTTCGACGACGTCATCCGCGGCACCGTCGAGTTCGACAATGCGCTGCTGGGCGACTTCGTGATCGTGCGGACCGATGGGATGCCGCTCTACAACTTCGTGGCGGTCGTCGATGACGCCGCCATGGCGATCAGCCACGTGCTGCGCGGCGAGGAGCATCTCTCGAACACGCCAAAGCAGATCGCTCTCTACCGTGCGCTTGGATACGACCTCCCGCGCTTCGGACACGTCCCGCTCATCCTGAATCCCGACCGCTCGAAGATGAGCAAGCGAAAGAGCCAGACCGCTCTGGCCGCTTATCGGGAGCAGGGGTACCTGCCCGAGGCGCTGGTGAACTTCCTTGCCTTCCTGGGCTGGTCGCCAGGCACCGAAGAGGAGATCTTCAGCCTCGACGAGCTGGCGAGCCGGTTCGAGATCGAGAAGGTCCACAAGGCGGGCGCGGTATTCGACTCGGATCGGCTCGACTATCTGAACGGCACATACATCCGCTCGCTCGGAGATGAGCAGCTCGCCCTTCGCCTGCGACCGTTCGTCCCGGCCGTGGTCGACGACGCGGCGATGGTCCGGCTGGTGCCGCTCGTTCGCGAGCGCCTGGTGCGGCTCGCCGACGTGGTCGACCTGGCGAGCTTCCTGTGGGAGCCCGATGCCGTCGTCGCGTCGTGGTATGACGCCGGGCTGCTCACTCCGAAGGGCGGTGGACCGGCCGATGCGGCGCGCGCCCTCTCGAGCGCACGCGAGATCGTGACCGAGCTCGACGCAGCCGACTTCTCCGCCGACGTCCTGGAGGATCGCTGCCGAGCTGCTGCCGTGACGCTCGGGATGAAGCCCGGTGACTTCTTCAAGCCGATTCGAGTCGCCCTCACTGGTCGCACCGTGTCGCCCCCGCTCTTCGCATCCATGGAGCTGCTCGGGCGTGACCGATGCCTGGCGCGGATCGATGAGGCGCTCGGCAAGCTGCAATGACGGAGCCGAGGCTTGCCGACCTGATGGAGCGGGACCTGATCGTTCCAGTCCGTTCCTCGTCCGGCGAGCGGCCGGACCCGAGCTCCGTGGCCCTGGATCGGATCCGTCATGGGACCGACAGAGACGGGAGGCGCTTCCTTGCCGCGTTTGCCACGCCCCAGTCCTTTGCCGAGTTCGGACCCGCGGGCAGCGACTACGTGACCCTTCCGGCGCGCCTCCTCTTCGCGCGGGCGGACGAGGCCGGCGAGCGGGTCGTGGTCGATCCGGGCGCGCCCTCGCAGGTGGCGGTCGCGGTCGGCGTGCTGCCGTACCTCGCGGCCGGGATCGATCCAAACCGGCCGGACGCCCAGCGCGCGCGACGGCCGCTTGGTGAACCACCGCCGCTCGAGGCGCCAGGCGAGATCCCGGAGCCCTTCGGCTCCGCGCTGCACCGTGCTCTGGAAGAGCTGCCTCAGGTCGAGCGCGCCTGGCTGCTGCGCGTCGCCGAAAAGTGGGTCGCCGGAATCCAGCTCGTGCCCGACGCCGAGCTTGTCGACTTCGACGCCGTACGAAACTACCTGCATGCGCTCGCCACGGAGCACCTCGGTTCCCGCACGTTGTTGACCGTCACCGATCTGCGAAGCCCGGCGCTGCGCGACGAGTTCGACGCGTTCGCTGCGCCGTTCTACGTGGCCAACCGGCCTGCCAAGGGCTTCCTCTCGCGCCTCCTCGGCGCGTGAGCCGGCTCAGCCGCCGCCTTCAGCCGGGGACCAGCACAATTCGCCCGGCCACATCGCCTGCCCGCAGCCGGCGATGGGCCTCCGCGGCTTCGGCCAGCGGCATGCGCTCGACAGTCCAGCGTGTCTGGCGTCGCCGTGCGCGGCGAACGACCTCGCCCAGCTCGTCAACTGCTCCCCATGCGATGCTCGACACCCACGCTTCTGTTGGGATCCTGTCGAGCCCGACCTCGAGCCGCCCACCGGCCTCCCCGATCACCAGCAGAAGGCCATTGGGCGCGAGGGCGTGCACGGCGCCCTCCAGGGTGTCGTCGCTTCCGACGAAGTCGAACACCGCGTCGGCTCGCCACGGGAGCGGCTCCTCGCCCAGCAGGCCGAGATCTGCGCCTAGAGCTGCGGCCAGCTCCAGCCGGCTTGGGTCCAGCTCTCGGACCGCGATCTGAAGCTGGGACCCGGCGCTCGAGCCCCGCAGGTACTGCAGCCCGAACTGCCCGAGCGCTCCGAGGCCGACCAGAAGCACCCGGGCTCCCGGCCGCAGCCATGGGCTTGCACGGCGTACCGCACGGAAGGGTGTCAAGCCCGCGTCGGCGAGCGGGGCCGCCTCTACTGGGTCGAGCGCACCCAGCGCAACCAGGTGGCGTGGATCCGGGACGAGCAGGTACTCGGCGTAGCCGCCGTCGACCTGGAATCCTGGTGAACGGCCGCGAGCGCATCGCTGCTCCTCGCCGGTCAGGCACTCGGCGCAGGTGCCGCAACCCCAGCCGCCGAAGACGGCGACCGGATCCCCGGTCCGCAGGCGACCCTTTCGGAGCGGCCGCACGGCATCCGGTCCGACGGCATCGATCCAGCCCGCAACCTCGTGCCCCAGCGTGATTGGCAGGTCGACTCGCGGCTGCGTGCCGTCCACGATGTGGAGATCGGTCCGGCAGACGCCGCACCCGGCCACGCGGACCCGGACCTGGGCCCCGGAGGGGTCAGGGATGGGTACCTCCTCGAGGCGCAGCGGCCCGCCGACGGACCGCAACCGGACGGCGAGCATCAGGGGCCGGGCAGCGTCTCCGCCAGCGGCATCGGCTCGGCGAGGGCGGACATCACCAGCTCGACCACGGTGGAGGGATCGAGCTCCGTGATGATGGCGCGGATCTCGCCCTCCCGGTCGATGGCGATCGCGACCGGCTGGACGACATTCACGTTCTCGCCATCGGCCACCGTGGGGATCCCGAGCATCTCGACGGCGGTGCGCCGCTCGTCGCTCATCAGCAGATAAGGGAGCTTGGTCTCGCTCAGATATTCCGCCTGCTGCTCTGCGCTGTCGCAGCTCACCCCGGCCACCGCGATCCCCGCCTCGCGCAGGCGCTCGTACCCATCGGCCAGCGCCAGGGCTGCCCTCGTGCCACGCCGCCGAGCCGCCCCCTCCAGCGTCGCTGCTCCGAAGAAGAGGAGCACGACCGGCTGCTTGGTGACCCAGCTGCGCAGGTTCAGCAGATAGCCATCGCTGGCGCGCAGGCCGACCGACGGGATCTCGTCACCGACCTCGACCTTCAGGCTCATCGGCCGATTGTAGGGGCTCCGCCGAGGCACAGCCGGGCGCCGGACCGATGCAGGAGCCCGTCGCGCTCGAGGCCGTCGAGCAGCGCTCCGAAGGTGCCCCGATCGAGGCGCAGCTGCACTCGTGTCATCTCGGCAGGCAGCCTGTTGCCTTTCGCGGTCGCGAGCATGCGAAGCAACGCACCGCGCCGGGCGCGCGACGAGCCGGCGAACCTCGCCTGACGAGTCACCGGCACCCGATCGGCAATCCCCCGCGACGGGCAGCCACGGGCAATGGGGCACACGGCACAGCGCGCTGAGCGGGCGGCACAGACCCGCGCGCCGAACTCCATGGTGGCGTGCGTCCACGCGGCCGTCTCATCCGCCGTGCCCCGGCCAGCGGCTGCGAGCGCATCGGCCAGCTTCTGGAGGTCCGCGCCGCCCCTCGGGTCGGCGCCGAAGCGACGGACGAGCCAGCGCCGGACGTTCGTATCGACCACGCCGACCGGCTGGCCGAAGGCGAGACTCGCGACGGCACGCGCCGTATACGGGCCGATTCCCGGCAGACGCTCGAGCGCGGCCACGTCGGGCGGCCAGCCGTGGTCGACGACCGCCTGCGCGGCACGCTGCAGCGCGAGCGCTCGCCGGTTGTAGCCGAGCCCTGTCCACGCGGCCAGGACCTCCGCCTGCGGCGCGTCGGCCAGCGCCGCAGGGGTCGGGAATCGTTCGAGGAAGCCCGGGAATCGGTTAGCGGCGCGGGACGCCTGCGTCTGCTGCAGCATCACCTCGCTGACGAGCACGGCGTACGGGTCGCTGGTGTGGCGCCAGGGGAAGTCGCGATGCTCCCGCCGATACCAGCTCAGCAACGTGCTGCGGATGCGCGCCAGGACCTCTGAATTGCGCAGCGGATCGGCCACGCCGGCGAGGGTAGCAGCCGCCATCGGCCCGCGCCGCTGCGTTAGGGTTGCGGCGATGCGCAACCGCCTCTTGCCCCTTGACCCCGCGGCGAGCACTTCACTGTCGTGCTGAAGACCGATGACCGGCCCGCGGTCGCAGCCGTCAGGGGCTGACGCCGGCTCGCCGGCGGTCGTCGTCGACAAGTTCGGCGGCTCCGTGCTGCGCCGCCCCGAGGACATCGTCGCCGCGGTCGAGGTGGTCGCCCGCCAACGCGCCGCCGGTCTGCGTCCGATCGTGGTCGTCAGCGCCTTCGAGGGGGTCACCGATACGATCCTCGCCGCCGCAGCAGTGCTGCTCCCCGATCGCGGAAGCTCACTGCGTGAGCCCAGGCACGATGCCGGCTCTGCGTTGGCACGCGAGACCGACCGCGCCCTGGCAACCGGCGAGGCGCTGTCGGCCGCCCTCTTCGCCCTCGGCCTCCAGGCGCGCGGCATCCCGGCGCGCTCGTTCAGCGGCGCGGAGGCGGGGATCCGCACCGCCGCCGCGCACCTGGGAGCCGAAGTGCGCCGCGTCCTGTCGCGTCCGCTGCGCCGGGCTCTGAGCGAGGGCCTTGTCCCGGTCGTCGCCGGTTTCCAGGGGATCGGCACGCATGGCGAGCTAACCACGCTCGGCCGCGGTGGAACCGACCTGTCGGCGGTGGCCCTGGCGGTTGCGCTGCGCGCGGATCGCTGCGAGCTCTTCAAGGACGTCGGGGGAGTATTGGAGGCCGATCCGCATCTCGTCCCCGCGGCCCGCTTCCTGCCGGTCGTCGACGCATTGCAGCTGGAGCTGCTCGCCGAGTTGGGCGCCGAGGTGGTGCACCCGGTCGCCGTGCGGCGTGCTCGACGCGGCAGGCTGCAGCTGGTGATCCGGGCGCTCGACGATAATGCGCCAATGACGGTGGTGCGGCCGACTGCTGCGGACGAGGCCGGAATCCTGATGCTGGCGGTTGATCGCAAGGAGCGAATCGCCCGGATCAGCCTGGTCGGTCCGGCTCCTCAGATGCCGGAGATCCTCCCGCTGCCGGCCCACAACGAGGGCTCGTTCGACGAGGGCGGCCTGCGCGTAGTGTGGGCGGAGGTGCCGCTCGCATCGGCCGCTCGCGCCGCACAGGCCATCTGGGCGACCTTCATGCTCGCGGACGCCGGCTGACCGACACGGAGAACCGGGGTCGACGCTCCTGGCGTGAACCCCGGTTCCTGTTCCCCCAATGTTCCCCCAGGACTGACCCTAGCCGATGGTCCTATCGGCGCCTAGTACCTGCGCCGGTCAGGTCCGGACCGGTGCTCCGCGCTCCGGGTCGGTGAGGTGAGGTTGACCGTTGCGCGCGGTCAACGCAAAACGCGCCGGTCAACCCCGTTCGGCGACCGCTTCGTGCTCTGCCAGGTCACCCCGACCCCCGACCTGCAGCAGCACTGCAGCAGGGATGATGAAGATTCCACCCACCAGCTGGAGGACTCCCGGCTGCTCGTGGAGGAGAAGTGCCGCCAGGCTAACGCCGACCACCGGTTCGAGGGTGGCCAGGATCGCCGCGCGCGGAGCGCCCATCAGGCGGATGCCGACGATGTACGCCACGGTCGGGATGCCCGCTCCAACCGTTCCCGCCAGGAGGACCGGCCACAGTGCGTCGGCACTCGCGAGCGGCTGGGCGATCGCAGCTGATTGTCCCGCGCCAAGGGCGAGGAGGAGGTAAAGGAAGGCGGCGCCGCCCATCGTCATCGCGGCCGCCTGTGGCCCAGGGACAGCGGCCAGCCAGTGACGGGCGGCGAGCATGTAGAACGTCTGCATCACGCCGGCGACGAAGGCGAGGCCGATGCCGATCAGATCCAGCTCTCCCAGGTCTCCCGCGCCCGCGACGACAAGGACTACGCCGGCCAGAGAAATGCCGAGGGCCAACCAGCGGGTGCGATCGAGACGATCCCCGAACCAGAGCGCACTTGCGACGGCCACGTACGCGGGATAGAGGTAGAAGACCAGCAGGGTCAGGGCGATGCTGATCCGGAGGAAGGCGGCGAAAACCGCGAGATTGAGCACCGCGTTGGCCGCGGCCGCGCCAACGAGCACCCATCGGTCCGCTGTGGACAGGTCGCGGAGCGAGAAGGTCGAGCGCCGTCCGATCGCACCGCGGACGAGAAGGAAGAGGGCCATGCAGGCGGCTCCCACGGCCGAGCGCCAGGCGACCAGCCCGAGGGCGCCAACCCCGGCCTCCTCTGCGAAACGGGAGAGTGGGCCAAGCGTGCCGAAGCAGACCGCCGCCACCACGATCAGCACCGCTCCGAGCGAGCCACCCCGCGAGCGGCCGGCGGAGTCCGAATGCATCCGCGGATGATAGAGGCGCGTCAGTGGGTCAGCGTGACCTTGTTCAGGCCGCGAGGCGTCTCCCAGTCGAGCCCCTTCTCGCGCGCCAGGTGATAGCAGAAGAGCTGAGCGGGCAGGATCGCCGTGATCGGCGAGAGCCACTCCGGGAGGTCATCTGCATGGGGAAGGCGATCGATCCCCTCGATGTCGTCGCTGCTGATCGCAATCAGCTCGGCATCGCGCTCGGCCCGTAGCCGTTCGAGTACGGCCCAGAGCTCATTGGTCATGGCGCCCCGGGGCGCGATCGCCAGCAGGTGCCCACCTCGTTCGAGACTGGCGACCGGTCCATGCTGGAAATCTGCGGTCGAGTAAGCGTGGGCCCGCACGTAGGTCAGCTCCTTGAGCTTGAGCGCCCATTCAAGTGTAGTGGCCAGGTTGAAGCCCCGGCCCAGGACAACGCACTGCTCGATCGACCGATGCCTCTGCACAGTGACCGCGACGACATCCTCGGCCTCGAGCGCGCGGCGCATGGCATCCGGGACCGCCTGAAGCTCATCACGCCCCTCGGATCGCATTGAGAGTGCGCTGGCCAGCATGGCGATGACGAGCAGCTCCGCGGTGTACGTCTTGGTCGCAGCGATCGAGAGCTCGGCGCCGGCGAGCAGCGGCAGCGTCCACTCCGCCGCCTGTGCCAGCGGCGAGTCGGAGTCGTTGGTGATGCCGGCCGTAAGCGCCCCCTGCTGCCGCGCCTCGGCGACCACGCTCACTACGTCCGGTGAGCGCCCGGACTGGCTCACACCGAGCACGAGCGCCTCGCTCATGCGCGGGTGGGCTCCGTAGCGCGAGATGACCGAGGGCGTCGCCAGCGCGACGGCGAGCTGGGCCTGCACGCCGAGCGCGTACTG
>JALYSK010000020.1 GCA_030854805.1 Chloroflexota bacterium
GGGGCCACCTTGTGCGCCGCCAGATTGAGCGGAAAGTTGAAGGGGCTGATGCCCGCCACCGGCCCGATCGGGTAGCGGCGCACGATCCCGCTCCGTCCGCGGTTGGCGGCGTTCCAGTCGAGCGGCATCCACTCCCCGGTGATCCGCAGCGCCTCCTCGGCAGCGGTGCGGAAGGTGAGGGCGCCTCGGCTCACCTCGCCGCGCGCGTCGCGGATCGGCTTCCCCGACTCGCGCGTCAGCAGCTCGGCCAGCTCATCGGTGTCCCGCTCGATGCAGGCGGCCACGTGGGCCAGCGCGTCGCGGCGTTGGTAGCTCGCCAGCCGCCGCGTCTTCGCAAAGGCGTCCACCGCGGCGACGGTCGCGCGTTCCAGCTCATCGGGGCCCGCCTGGAAGGTGCTGGCAACCAGCTCGTCGTTCGCCGGGTTACGCACCTCGAGCGGGGATCCTGCCTCCACGAACTCGCCGGCGAGGTAGATCGGGACGATCGATGCGGCAACTTCGGTGGTCATGCCGGCATTCTAGGCGCCCGCGACGAATCAGCCCCGAAGCTCAACCGGTGGGGTGGCGCAGATCAACCGCACGCACGACGATGTCACCCGCGATCCGATCGTGGAGGCCCCGGCCGAGCCGATCCCGGGCGGTGGAACCGAATAAGGCGATCGCCCACAGCAGCCCCACCCCGATCACCACCGACCACGGGATCGCCCACGGGAGCGCAACGGCCGCAGCGAGCCCGAAGAGCCCGCCAAGAAGGACCCAGCGCAGGACGGCTTGCCGAAGCGCAAGGCTGGTCCACGTACCTGCCGCCACGACACGCACGCCGAGGAGCCGCTGCCCGAGGGTCGCCTGCCGGGTGAGCCAGCCCGCGACGAAGTAGGTGGCATTGAGGACGGTGCCGGCCAATGCCTGGAGAACCACGACCGGGTGATCGAGCGTCACACGCAGAGCGCCGGCGTCGTCGGCATTGAAGCGCAGGACCGGACCCAGGAGCACGCCGATCGCCGCAGTTGCGACGTAGACCAGGGCGGTAACCGCGAGCAGATCGAGGAGGTAAGCGGCCAGCCGCCGCCGCAGCGATGGCCGAAGCCAGGCGTGCGATCCGACGACCTCGCCGGTCGGATCCGCAGGTGACGTCATGGCCACAGCCTACAATGCGCGCTGCCGACGCCGAGATTGAGGGATCCAGGTGTTTGTCGACGCCAACCAGGTGGCCCAGGGCGATTCAGTCGAAACGGATCTTTGCATCATCGGAGCGGGAGCGGCGGGGATCACGATCGCCCGAGCTCTGGGCAGTGAGCCGATCCGGATCACGCTGCTCGAGAGTGGCGGCCTCGACTTCGAGATCGAGACGCAGGCATTCAACGCCGGCGAGAGCGTCGGGCTCCCGTACTTTCCCCTCGATGCGGCCCGCCTGCGCTATTTCGGAGGGACCACGAACCATTGGGGTGGAACGTGCCGCCCCCTGGATGACCTGGACTTCACGCGAAGGGACGGCGTTCCGAACACGGGCTGGCCCATCGGCCGCAGCGACCTTGAACCCTACCGCGAGAGTGCGGCCCACATCTGCGGGCTCGCCCTCGATGAATGGGACGTCACCGCCTGGCTGGACAAGAGCCCACACGAAGCTCTGCCGTTCGAGAAACGCGTCGTCACCCGGGTCGCTCAAATCGTCGAGCCGTCCCTGCGTTCGTTCGGCAGAACGTATCGCGAAGTGGTCAAGTCGCTCCCAAGTGTGACCACCTACCTGAACGCCAACGTGGTTGACATCGTGCTCGACGACAGCGGCACGCGGGCCGAGCGAGTGCAGGTCGCCACCCTCGAAGGGAAGCGCTTCAGCGTGACGGCTCGGTGCTTCGTGCTCGCGGCGGGTGGAATCGAGAATCCGAGGCTCCTGCTGGCGTCGCGCAGCCAGCGACCGGCCGGCACCGGGAACGGACACGACCTGGTAGGACGCTTCTTTCTCGAGCATCCGCGCTTCGACGGCGGGGTGATCCGGCCGCTCGCCGAGAGCTTCCACGGCGGCTTTTACCAGCCGCACCTGGTTGGAGAGTCTCGGATCCTGGGCTATCTCGGCCTCGATCGAGCGTTGCTGGAGCAGGAGGGCCTGGTAGACGTCCAGGTCCGGCTCACACCCGAACAGCCCGCCTTCTACGAACGGGTCAAAGACTCGGAAGACGTTGACGCGCTGCGCCGGCTGGTGAACCGGATCCGCAAGGGTTCGGCCAAGGGCGATCTCGCCGACGATCTTGAGTCCCTCGCTGACGATCTCACCAGCTGGCGGCGATTCATGGCCCCGGGAACCCCACTTCCGGCGCCCCGGCCTGAGCTGCTCGAGTACATCGCCAATGCCCGGCCGGATGAGGTCGAGGAGCTGCTCCCCGAGTTCTTCGGCGATGTGGCCGTCTTCGCCTACGGGAAGACGACCAACGGCATTCCGGCCGACGCGATGCAGCTCTCGACGCGCATCGACCCGGTCCCCAATCCGGATAGCCGCGTGACATTGTCGAACGAGCGCGACGCGCTGGGAATGCCACGCGTCCAGCTGGACTGGCGCCTCAGTGCGCTCGATCGATCATCCGTTGCGCGCACGCTTGAGATCGTGGGCATGGAGCTGGGGTCGGCAGGGCTCGGCCGGCTGAAATTGCTGTTCGACCCCAAAGGCGACGGCTGGCCGGATGACCTCGACGGCGGGTATCACCATTGCGGTACGACGCGGATGAGCGACGATCCCACCAAAGGCGTCGTGAATCGCGACTGTCGCCTGCATGACCTGCCCAATCTGTGGATCGCTGGGAGCAGCGTCTTCGTCACCGCTGGTTCCGGAACGCCCACGATGACGGTGGTGGCGTTGGCCCTCCGGCTTGCCGATCACCTCAAGGAGGTCCTGGGATGAGGCCGTTCTCACGGCCCGTGAGCCGCCGCCATCTGCTGCGTTGGACGCTCGCTGCCGGGGTCGCTGTGGCTCTCCCCTGGAGCGGCCTGTCCAGGCTGGCGAGGCAGAACGGCGCACAGCAGCTCGCCAATCGGCTGCGCACGCTGCTCCCGCATCGCCTTGCGGCCGCCGCTCTCGGCGTCGCCTACCTCGGCACAGTCGATGGGATACCCACGGAGGCAGACCTCGTGAGCGAGATCGCCGCTGACCTTGGTGGCATGGAAGCGGCGCTGGCCCTCGACAGCGCGGCATTGGCGGCGATGCTCGAGGAGAGCATGCGCGCCGACTTCGACGCGGGCCGCGTCGTGACCCTCTCCGGCTGGATCGTCTCGATCACCGAGGGGCGCCTATGCGGCCTCGCCAGTCTCGCCTAGCCATGGGCTGAACGGACGGCTGCCGCCCGGCGAAAGGCCCGGACGCGTCGGCGCCGTGTGGCGGGTACCATCCCGCCGTGAATCCCCTTTATCTGACCCTCGAGCTCGGGGCGGCCGGCCTCTTCGCGACCGCCGCGCTCTTCGCCCTGCGACGCGGCCGGCTCCCCTTTCTCGAGCTGCTGAGCGCGGCGGCCTTCGGGCTGTTGCTCGAGGAGGGCGACCAGCTCATCTTCCAGACCTACCATTACGCACCGGACTTCGTGCTGAAGCTCGATCGGGCGCCGCTGCTGATCGGCCTCACCTGGGCGCTGATCATTGCCGGTGCCATGCGCATCACCGATGCGCTGGGTGTCCGTCGCCGCTACGCGCCGTTCGTCGACAGCGTGCTGGCCATCAGCCTTGACCTCGCCTTCGACGCCATCGCCATCCGCATGGGACTCTGGACCTGGCGCGAGATCAGGCTGACCGATGCCTGGTTCGGCGTCCCGGCCGGCAACTTCTACGCCTGGCTCTTCGTGACCCTCGGCTTCAGCTTCCTGAGCCGATCCCTCCGCCACCGGGCGGCACGCCAGCCGAGCCTGGAGTGGCTCCAGCTGGGGGTGCCCCTGCCCGCCTTCATCATCCTGCTCGTCGGCCTCGTTCCCTTCAGCATCCTGCGGCCGATCGTGGACCCGAAGCCCGGCGGCGGCCTCGGCATGTTCGCCGTGACACTCCTCGGATTCGGCGCGATCGCCGCCTACGGGGTGTGGGGTCCCGACCGCGCGCCGCCCGACGGCGCCGGCCGCGCCATGCTCGACCTGCGAATGGCCTTCGCATCGCGGCTCGCGATCCATCTCTTCTTCCTTGGCGCCCTCTTCGTCATGGGGCTTGCCACGCGGCTGCCAGTCCTGCTGGCGGTTTCGCTCGCGATGCTGATGGTCGAGGCGCCGCTGGCCTGGCTCATCCGTTCGCGCCACCGCGACGCCTCGCCCGGGGTCGCCGACCCCCGGCCCGCTGCCCATGGCGTGGGTGAGCTGCCGTGAAGGATCCGGATCGCGCGTTGGCGGAGTGCGTGGAGCACCTGCGCGCGCTGATCCGGATTCCGTCGGTCAATCCGCCGGGAAGCCCCGACGGTGCGGCGGGCCGCGACTCGATCGGAGGCGAGACCGCCGCCGCCCGCTACTGCGCCGCGGTGCTCGAGGGCGACGGGATCGCCACCGAGGTGGTCGAGATTGATGGGCGTGGCAGCTGCGTCGCCCGCCTGGCCGCCGGCTCCGCCTCCAGCGAACCGCCGCTGATCCTCCTCGGCCACCTCGACGTGGTGCCGGTCGACGCCGAGGCGTGGTCCCGCGACCCCTTCGGCGGCGAGCTGCTCAATGGGGTGATCTGGGGCAGAGGCGCAGTCGACATGAAGGACATGGTCGCCATGGAGCTGGGCGTGATGCTCGAGCTGCGGCGGCGCGGCGTCGTGCTGCGACGCGATGTCATCTTCGCCGCCGTCGCGGACGAGGAGGCGGGCGGCACCCACGGGGCGCAGGCCCTGGTCGACCAACGGCCGGATCTCTTTCGTTCCGAGTCCGGCTTCGCGGCTGCCGCGCTCAACGAGGTCGGCGGTTTCTCAATCACTCTTGACGGGCGCCGCTACTACACCATCCAGGTCGCCGAGAAAGGAATCATCTGGACCAGGCTGCGAACGACGGGAACACCCGGCCACGGCTCGATGCCGCATCCCGACAACGCCGCAATCAAGCTCGCGCGGTCGGTCGCACGTGTCGCCGCCGAGCACCACCCAGCTCGCCTGATTCCCGTCGTCGAGCGCTTCCTTGCGACCATCGGACTGATCGACGTGGCGCAACTGGCCGAATCCGATCCCGGCGCCGCCTCGGCCGCTCTAATGGCCGCCGTCTCCGATCCGGTGCTGCGCCATTCGCTCGACGCGATGCTGCGCGACACGGTCACGCCCAACGTGCTTCACGCCGGAAAGAAGGTGAACGTGATGCCCGGCTCCGGGGAGGCCGAGATCGACGTGCGGACGCTGCCCGGCACGGACCATGCCGCCCTCCTGGCTCACCTCCAGGAGATCGTTGGAGACGACGGCGAGGTGGAGGCCGTCGTCAGCCTTCCGGCGGTCGAATGGCCGGAGAGCGCCGAGATCGTCACCCTGATGCGAGAGGCCCTCGCCGACGCGGACCCGGAGGCCGTGGCCGCGCCGATGATGATCACGCCGGGCACCGATGCCAAGGCGCTCTCGCGCCTGGGCATCCCCTGCTACGGCTTTGCGCCGCTGCGCCTGGATCCCGAGATGCCCTTCCTCGCGCTCTTCCATGGCCACGACGAGCGGGTGCCGGTGAGCGCCATCGAGTTCGGCCTGCCGGTCCTGTACGAGGTCGTCGAGCGCTACGCGGCCCAGCGCTGAACGAGAGCCCGAGGGTCGGCCGCAGCGGCGTGCTCGGCTATACTCGCGGGAACGTTGCCGAAGCTGATCAGCGAATGACCGACAAGACCGATTCGGCTGCGGCGCCCACTGCTCCGCAGCCGCGTGTACACGCCTTCGTTTTCCCCGGCCAGGGCTCTCAGTACGTCGGCATGGGCGGCGACCTGGTGCGCAGCTCGCCCACCGCGGCCGCGGTCCTGGAGCGCGCCGATGCCGCGCTCGGCTTCCCGCTGTCGCGCCTCATCCTGGAGGGGCCTGTCGAGGAGCTGGATATGACCGTCAACGCCCAGCCGGCAATCCTCGCGACAAGCATCGCCTACCTGGAGGCAATGCGCGAGGAGGCGCGCGAGGCGGGAGTCGAGCTGGTGCCGCGGATCCTCGCCGGACACTCGGCCGGACAGTACGCCGCTGCGGTTGCTGCCGAAGCGATCGACTTCGCCGACGCGATTCCCCTTGTGCGGGAGCGTGGGCGGATCATGCAGGAGCGCGGCATCGCGGGCGGGATGGGCGCCGTCATCGGTCTGTCGGACGAGCAGGTGCACGAGATCGTCGCACAGGCTCGCCAGCACGGCGAGATCGGTGTCGCGAATGCGAATGCGCCCGGCCAGATCGTGCTCTCGGGCGTGATCCCGGCACTTGCCTTTGCGCTCGAGCTGAGCAAGACGGTCGGCGCCCGTCGCGCGGTGCGGCTGGCGGTGAGCGTGGCCAGCCACTCCCCGCTCATGCGACGCGCGCGGGATGAGTTCAGCCAGATCCTCGCGCGGGTTCCGTTTCGCGAGCCCGCGGTGCCAATGCTGGGTAACGTCCACGCCACCGTGATCCACACGGCCGGCGAGCTGCGTACCGAGCTGGCAGAGCATCTGATTCATGGGGTGCAGTGGACCATGACCGTGCGGCGGATGGTGCACGAGGGGGTGACCGACTTCGTGGAGGTTGGTCCCGGCCGCGTGCTCAGCGGCCTCATCAAGCGGATCAGCCCGGACGCGAGCACGCACCCGACGGATGGCGCCGAGCCGCTCTGGCTGCCGCCGGCCGAGGCGGCATCATGACCGATCGCCGCGTCGTGGTCACCGGGCTCGGCACCGTCTCCCCGGTCGGAATCGGCGTCGACGCGTCCTGGGAGGCGCTCGTGAGCGGCCGCTCCGGGGTCGCAGACATCACGCTCTTCGACACCGCCGACTACGAGATCCATGTCGCGGGCGAGGTCAAGGACTTCGACGCGACCCGGTACATGGACGCGCGTGACGCGCGGCGACACGACCGCAACACCCACTTCGCGGTGGCCGCAACCGGCGAGGCGCTGCGCCATTCCGGGCTACTGACCGACGACAACCACCTGACCGATGCGGATCCCGATCGCTTCGGCATGGTGGTCGGCACCGGCATCGGCGGGATCGGGATGGTAAGCGACGGCGTGAAGACGCTCCTCGAGCGCGGGCCGAGCCGCATCTCGCCGTTCCTCCTGGCGCACATGCTGCCTGATTCCGCCTCGGGCCAGGTCGCCATCGAGTACGGGCTGCGCGGCCCCAACATGGCGGTCGTCAGCGCGTGCGCAACCGGCGGCCATGCGATTGGGGAGGCGATGGAGACGATCGTGCGCGGCCAGGCCGACCTGATGCTCGGCGCCGGCACGGAGGCCGTGGTCGTGCCGCTCGCCCTGGCCGGCTTCGCCCAGATGAAAGCGCTGGGGACCCCGAACGACCCGGATACCGGCGAATACGACCCGACACAGGCATCACGCCCCTTCGACGCCACCCGCAACGGCTTCGTCCTGTCGGAGGGCTGCGCCGTCCTCGTCCTCGAGGAGCGGTCGCACGCGCTGGCGCGCGGCGCGCGTCCCATCGCCGAGGTGATCGGCTACGGCTCTGCCGCGGACGCGTATCACATGGTCGCCCCGGCCGAGGGCGGCGAAGGAAACCAGCGCGCCATGCGCGCCGCCCTGGAACGCGCGGGGATCGGTCCGGAGGAGGTCGACTACATCAACCCGCATGGCACCAGCACGCCGCTGAACGATCGCTACGAGACGCTGTCGATCGAGTCGGTCTTCGGCGAGCATGCGCGAAAGCTTGCGATCAGCAGCACGAAGTCGATGACCGGCCACATGATGGGCGCGGCCGGCGCGTTCGAGGCTTTCGTCTGCGTGAAGGTGCTCGAGACCGGGTGCATCCCGCCAACCATCAACTACCGCCATCCCGATCCCGAGCTCACCCTCGACTACGTGCCGAACGAGGCCCGCGCGGCCGATGTGCGCGTCGCTCTCAGCAATTCGATGGGCCTGGGCGGCCACAACTCGACCGTCATCTTCCGTCGCCCAGAAGACCATTCGTGAGGAGTGATCCGGCTCGACGCGCGGTCGTAACCGGTATCGGCGCCGTGACGCCGATCGGCAACGACGCAGAGACCTACTGGCGCAACCTGACCGCCGGGGTGAGCGGCGTGGCACCCATCGCCGCGTACGACGCCTCCAAGGAGGAGGTTCGCATCGCGGCCGAGGTGAAGGGCTTCGATCCGCGCGACTGGATCGACTTCAAGGCGGCGCGACGCATGAGCCGCTTCAGCCAGCTAGCTGTCGCCGCCGCGGCCCAGGCGATCGAGCAATCAGGCCTTTCGATCACCGACGCGAACCGGGACGACATCGCGGTGGTGGTCAACACGGGCGGCGGCGGGATCGGCGACGTGGCGCTCGCCGAGCGGACCTACCTGGAGGGCGGCCCGCAGCGGGTCAGCCCATTCATGGTGCCGATGCTCTCGCCCTCCATGGCCGCCTGCCAGATCAGCATCCAGAACAAGCTGCGCGGCCCCGTGATCACTTCGGTCGCCGCCTGCGCCTCCGGCGTGCAGGCGTTCATCGACGCCCAGCGCCTGATCGAGCACGGAGACGTGGAGGTGGTGGTTGCCGGCGGCACGGAGAGCGCGATCCTTCCGGTCGCCTTTGCCGCCATGGGCAACATGGGCGCGCTCTCGAAGCGCAATGACGAGCCCGAGAAGGCCTCGCGACCCTTCGACGCCGAGCGCGACGGATTCGTCTTCGGCGAGGGGGCCGCGGTGCTGACGGTCGAGTCCGCGGCGCATGCCGAGGCGCGCGGCGCCACGATCCTGGCGGAGATCGCCGGCGGTGCCCTGACCGCCGACGCGTTTCACATCAGCGCGCCCGATCCGTCGGCGTACGGCGCCACCAAGGCAATGGAGCGCGCGCTGCGCGACGCTGGGGTCGACCCCGAGGAGGTCGACTACGTGGCCGCGCATGGCACCAGCACCCCGCTGAACGACGCCACCGAAACGAAGGCCATCCGCGGCGCCTTCGGCGATCATGCCGACCGCCTGGCGGTGAGCAGCAACAAGAGCATGATCGGTCACACCCTCGGCGCCGCCGGAGCGATGAGCGCGCTGGCCGCCGTCCTCGCCATCCGCGATGGCGTCATCCCGCCGACGATCAACTACGAGCAGGCCGACCCGGACTGCGACCTCGACTACGTGCCGAACATCGCCCGTGAGCAGGCGGTCAGCGTGGCGATCATCAACGGCTTCGGGTTCGGCGGCCAGAACGCCGTGGCCGTCTTCCGCAGGTACGCATAGGAGCCGGACCTTCGGTCGGTCGTGGGAAGCGGCCGGCCTGTCTACCCTGTCGGTGATGACGGAGATCAACGGGCTACGGCTCGCGTACCGCGGCCTCGTCGCCGGCCTCGCGGGAGGCTATATCTGGCTTGCCGTCGCCATGCTCATGAGCTGGCCGATCACCGGGCCGCTGACTCCGGTGCGGCTCCTGGCGGCGATCGGTCCTGATCGCGTCGCGTCGGCACCGGGCACCAGCCTCATCCTGGCTCTCGTGCTGGTCGAGGTGAGCGCCGGTGCAATGGGGATGGGGTTCGCCTACTTCCTGGGGCGCTACTTCACCGTCCGCGGGACCGTCGCCGCGGCCGCACCGTGCTTCGCGCTGCTGGCCTGGCTATCGGTGAGCGAGCGCCTCGGGATCTCACGTCTCCCGCTCACCATGCAGGTGGGCCTCGCCTTCGCGACGCTGCTCTACGGCGCCCTGCTCGGGGCCGCAATTCCGATCCGGCCTGAGCTGGTTCGGGCCCCCAACCGGGTCCCGAGCGTCCGCTAGACCGCCCGCTCGGCGCCGGGCGGATCGCCTTCCACGTACAGCTCCGGCTCGAATCGCGGGCCGCCACCCGGCAGGCTGGCCAGCCAATCGCGCAGCGCCGACTCCACGGTGCTGAAGGCGAGCTCGCCCCAGGGAATCTCGGCGGGGGTGAAGCCGCGAACCTCGATCGTCTCGACTCCCGGCAGCGCCTCGCCGCCGACGACGGTCGCCTCGTAGATGAGGGTCACCACGCCGGCGTGGGGCCGCGAGTAGGCGCCGACCAGGCGGCCGATCTCGACCAGCAGCTGCGTCTCCTCTTCTGTCTCGCGCCGCGCTCCCTCCTGGGCCGCCTCACCCAGCTCGAGAAAACCGCCCGGATAGGCCCACCTGCCCGCCGCCGGCTCGATCCCGCGTCGCGCCAGAAAGACGCGACCATCGCGCAGCGGCAGCGTGCCGACCACGATCCGTGGGTTGCGCCAGGTGACGTGGCCCTCCGGGCAGACCAGACGCGGCCGGTGATCCTCCTCGAGCACGCGGGCCTCGACCGGTTGGCCACACGCAGGGCAGAAGCGAGGTTCCTCGCCGAGCGTCAGCGGATAGCTCTCGGAGACGTCGCGTTCAGGCATCGGCCCGTCCATGGTAGCCGTCCCTTGCTTCGAACCGCCCCCGACGCGTCAGTCAGTTGGTCCCTAACATGAGTAGAAACCTTCGAGTACAAGGAGGAGCTCAAGGCTCGCGAACGAACGCTGGTCGATATCATCGGCCGGCTCGAGGTTCGCAAGGCTCCTAGAGCGGCCCGATGCAGCGCGTACGCCTCCACAACACACTCAGCCGCGCGATCGAGACGCTTGAGCCGGTCACTCCCGGCCGCGTCACGATCTATACGTGCGGCAGCACCGTCTACAAGTACGCCCACATCGGCAACCTGCGGACGTACCTGTTCGGCGACCTCCTGCACCGGACGCTCGAGTACCTCGGCTACCAGGTCCTGTATGTCAAGAACGTCACCGACGTCGGGCACATGCGCGACGACCAGCTCGACTCACTCTCCGGGCCGGACAAGATTGAGCTCGCCGCCGAAGTCGAGGGTAAGACTCCGGTGGAGATCGCCGACTACTACACCCGCGCCTGGCTCGAGGACGAGGCGCTCCTCAATATCCTGCCCGCGGACGTCCTGCCGAAGGCGACCGATCACATCTCCGAGATGATCGACCTGACCGCTCGCCTCCTCGACAAGGGCCTTGCGTACGAAGTTGACGGCACGATCTACTACGACGTCAGCGAATTTCCCGGCTACGGACAGCTCTCGGGACAGAAGGTCGAAGAGACCCACGCCGGCCACCGGGTGCAGGTCGAGTCCGACAAGCGCGATCCGGCCGACTTCGCGCTCTGGAAGCACGCCCACGAGCATCGGTCCATGAGGTGGCCGTCACCCTGGGGCGAAGGCTTCCCAGGCTGGCACATCGAGTGCTCGGCGATGTCAATGAAGTACCTGGGGGAGCGCTTCGACGTCCATACCGGGGGAATCGACCTGAAGTTCCCGCACCACGAGGACGAGATCGCGCAGTCGGAGGGCGCGCTCGGTCACCGCGTGGTCAGTGTCTGGCTGCACGGCGAGTTCCTGACTCTCGGCGACGCCAAGATGGCGAAGAGCGCCGGCAACATCATCCGGGTCAGCGACCTCCCGACCAAGGGCTTCGAGCCGCTCGACTTCCGCTACCTGGCGCTCACTGCTCACTATCGGTCGAAGCTCGACTTCAGCGAGGATGCGATGCATGCGGCAGCATCGGGCCTTGCGCGCCTGCGGCGTGCCACCTCCCAGACCGATGCAGACAGCTCCGCCGTAAACCTCTCCTCGCAGCCGATGGCCGGCTATCGGGGGCGTTTCGTCGAGGCGATCAGCGAGGACCTTGCGATGCCGTCAGCGCTGGCGGTGGCCCATGCGGTGGCAGCCGGCGACGACCTCACGCCGGTCCAGCGTCGCGCGCTGCTGCTCGATTTCGACCGTGTGCTGGGCCTCGATCTGGCTCGTGCAGAGGCGATCGCCGTGCCACTCCCGCCAGGGGCTGCCGACCTCCTGGAGCGGCGAGCGGCCGCCCGCTCGGCCCTTGATTTTGTGACCTCCGACGCCCTCCGCGACGACTTAGCGGCGCTCGGCGTCGAGGTTCGAGATACGCCTGAGGGTCAGGTCCCGACCGTCATCCGTTGAAGATCAGTGGACGGTCGCGGCCATAACGGCCGCCAGGCCGACCCCAATGCCAATGGCGGCTGTCGAGATCCGAATCCGGACCGGGAGCTCGCGGACGGCGCCAGAGAGCGCGGCCGCCACGTGTTCCACGGACCGGAGCCAATCGAAGGCGCTTTGTGGGTCAACGCCGACGCTCAGAGCGGACGGGTCGAGCACGAGCTCGGGCGCCACTTCGACGGGACGCCACCGTCGCGGCTGTGCGCGAGGCGTGCCGCACGAAGTGCAGCGCAGTTGGTCCGGATCCTCGGCCACAGGGGCCAGCTCGCCGCGGCAACGACGGCAGAAGAGGATCTCGGGCTGACCCAGCGGCTCGAGGCGAGGGGAAAGTCGAACGGATTGGTAAAGCATCGTCGATCGCGGCCCCCGAACCCGCCTTCCCCGGGGGTTACAGATGGATAAGAACGTATTGGATGGTCAGGGTGGGGTAGGCTGGCGTTAGCACCATACCAGTTCGGTCAATAGCAGATCTGTCAAGTGCCCGGCGTGTAGAGCCAATCGCTCCAGCCGAAGTTCTTGCCGGGGGACACCGGCGAGCCTCGCCGATAGCCCGTTCCGTATCGGTAGTCGATCAGCCACAGCTGCCATTCGTCGTTCCCCGCTGGCCCCCAGCCGGCCCGCGCGAACAGGAACTCGTAGCCACGCCGCAAGGCCTGGTTCTGCCAATTCCAGGTGTCATAGCCAGCCTGATAGAGGATCTCGGCCTGCAGAATGGCTCCTTCCAGCCCGCCCCACGGATAGTCGGTTGCGGCTGGCGGCCACTTGAACGAGCCTCCCCGGCGCATCTCCTCGGGGAGCGCCCCGTCGACATTCACCCCACCGATCTGCGCGCCGACTGGGTTGATTCCCACCGGATGCGCGGGATCGGCCTGCCAGCTGAGGTCGCCGTAATTGAATCCTGCGTACGACGCACGGTCACCGAGCCATCCCTTGAACACCTGCGCGCAGCGGGCCAGCTCATTCCCGTCGCCAAGGTATGCGGCGACTGCAGCACGGCTGGCCCCGGCCTGGGTCCCCCAGTTGTTGGGACGCTGCTCGTGCGTCGTCTGCAGCGTGAGGCCGCTGAGGTCGAGCGTGAGTAGTCTTCGAAGCCAGGGACGGAATGTCTGCGCATCAAAGCCCGGGTCCGTGACACTCAGGTCGACGAGGTCCGCCGCAATGGCGTACGCCCCCAGCTCCCGGCCGAGCGCAAGGGTCTTTCCCCCTTCCGTACCCACGGCCGCCTTCAGGTTCGCGATCACCTCAGCTCGATACCCCGATTGACCCGTCCGGGCGTAGACGAGGGCCTTGGCAAGGACCAGCACGTTGTTGTTCTGGTCCATGTTCGACAGATCAGGCGATCCGGCGGACGTATCCGCTGCGGCCTTGAGACCCTGCCATGCAGCTCCCGTCACAGGGAGCGTGGCGAGCCGTGCTCGGGAGATGATGAGGTAGCCCCCCGTTCGCGCGACCGGAGGCGCGACGGCCACTCCCCCCGTTCCGATCCGCGGGGTCGGGGCAGGTGGCGCCGTGGGAGACGAGACCCCTCCGGGGTCGAATGCAACGGCCGTACCGGCCGGCGTCTTGTGCGCGCGCGGCTTCCCCGTCCCACTCAAGGCCACTGCAGGTCCTCGCTGCACGGGGGGCAGATCAGACGCCGATTCATTCGCCGCCGCGTCGTTTGACTGAGACGGGTTGGGGGTCGTCGACGGGCTGGGCGCGACCGACGGATGCGCGATGCGCGTCAGGGAGTGGTCCGCCCGCAATCCCCCCAGCGCGTAGACGAACGCGAGGACAGCCAGGGCTCCAATGGTATGGCGCAGCAGCCGCAAAGCGGACTTGAGCGGCCGAACGAAGTTGGGTTTCCGCATAGGCAAAGCCTGGGCTCGGGGCGGGGGCACGCGCTCACCACTCGGCGACCGGCGAACGTTAAGGTCATGCTAAACCTTGAGCGCGGGCCCGTTGCGCCTATTCAGCGAACCAGCAGCTCTCGACCGGCACTCTCGGCGAAGAATCCCGCCAGCGTCCGCACCGTGTCGTGCAGGTTGTATTCGCGGAGGACCTTAAGTCGTCCGTTACGCCCCAATCGGCGAGCAAGCTCCGGCTCCGCATGCAGCCGCGCCAGTGCGTCAACGAGGGCCGCCACATCACGCTGGGCCACGAGGAGACCGGAAACCTCGTCCTCGATCAGCTCGGGGACGCCCGATATGCGCGACGCCACCACGGCACGTTCCATGGCCAGGGCCTCCATCAGGGAGACGGGAATGCCCTCCTGCTTCCCGGTCGATAAAGTGGTGCTCGGCTGCACCACCGCGTCCGCCTGCGACATCAGATCCACGACACGGTGGCGCGGCTGCTGACCCAGCAACTCCACCCGGTCGCCAAGCCCAGCGCGCTCGATCTGCGCTTCGAGCGTCGCGCGCTCCTCCCCTTCCCCCACCAGCAGGCAGCGCAGGTCAACGCCCGCCTGGACAAGCCTGCGGCACGCCTCGACCAGAAAGGCGTGACCCTTCTGCGGCTGCAGACTGGCCACGCACAGCAGCGTCCACCGACGCTCGACGGGAGCCTGCTCAGGTGGGCGGAACAGATCAGGGTCCGTTCCGCAGTGGACGACCGCCAGTTTCGCTGCCGCCCTCGCGCCGTAGAGTCGCTCGAGGAACTGCCGGTTGTAGTCGGAGATGGTGACGACGAACCGCGCGCGACGGATCTTCTCGGCCAGCATCGAGCGGTTCACGTAGATGTCGTGGGCGTGGGCGGTGAAGCTGAACGGAATAGACGTCAGCCCCGAAGCGACGTACGCCGCGAGAGCCGGGTGCGTCGCCCAATGCGCATGGATGTGATCCACTCGGCGCGCGACCATCTCGCGTGCGAAGAAAGCGCCGAGCGGGACGGCGACCAGGGCGCGCGCGAAGAAGCGCGGTGACCGAGCATTCCCGATCAATGCCCGCGCCCAGAGGCCGAGATAGCGGAGAGGTCGTCGGCGCAGCCAGTACCCCTGGGCCGCGAGAACCGATGCGCTGAAGGGTTTCGCCGTGACGGCGCGTTCGGTGAGGCGAGCCGCCTCGCGGTGTTCGACCGACTCGCGCTCGCGGATGAGGGGGAAGAGCTCCACATCGACGCCCTGCCGCTCGAGCTCGAGCATCTCGTACAGGATGAACGTCTCGGAGAGCTTGGGAAACCGCGACACCACGTACGCCACCCGTAGCGGCTGCCCGTCTGCGCGAGCGGTCATCGGTCACGCCCGAGCTCTGCGAGCTCGTGCCAGAGGGTCTCGTACCTCGCCGCGCAGGCATCCCAGGTGTATCGGTCGGTGACAAGGCCGCGCCCCGCACGGCCCAGGCGGCGACGCTCATCAGGATCCGCCAGGAGACGGAGCACGGCATCGGCAAGCTGCCGAGCGCCGCTCGCCACCACGAGGTGCTCGCCGGGAGTCGCGGCGATCCCCTCAATCGCCAGCGGCGTGGCCACGACCGCCCGCTCCATGGCAAGCGCCTCGAGGACCTTGTTCTTGATACCGCTGCCGCTCTGCATGGGGACCACCACGACCGCAGCCTCCTCTATGTGCGGTCGCACGTCCTCCACCTCTCCGGTGACCTCCACACCGTCCGCCGAAAGAGCCAGGACCGAGGGTGAGGGATCTCGGCCGACGATCACGAACTGCGCATTCGGCCGGGCTGACCTGATGAGCGGGAGGACCTGTTGAGCGAAGTACCGGACCGCAGCGATGTTCGGAGCGTATGACATGGCTCCCACGAAGACGATCCGCTCGCCCTCCTCGTGGGCCGGGGATCCCGTCGTGAACCGATCGGCATCGACGCCGTTGGGCACCACTTCGATGCGCGCGCCTCGCGCCAAGGCTCGCAGCCTGGCCGCATCGGCCTCGGCGACGGTCGTCACGACGTCGTAGCGAGGTATCACCTGACGCTCGATGAACGCAGCGGCGAGAGACCTGGACCTCGTGCGCCATGTCCGTGGCATCGCTCGCTCCGCTCCAAGGGTCTCCGAGTCGATCAGCTCGAGGAGGCGTCCGGCCCGGCCCTGGCCTGCGGTGTAGGCCGACATGGGCAGCTGGCGCGTGTGGACGACGTCGAAGTCCTTGGTGGCGAGGAGCCTCACCAGGAGCCGCTGGAAGGCGCCGGCGGCACCCATCACGCCCTGTGCGACGGGCAGGATCGAGGCAACCCGTCCCTCCATCCACCCGGAGATGGCGGGCGTCCACCCCGTGCGCTCGACGACATATGTCTTGCGAAAGATGGCGCGCAGCCGCTCGTCGGCGAGCGTCTGCTGCGGATCGGCTGATGGGCAGGCGAGAGTGAGCTCGTGCTGCGACAGGCGACGGAAGAGCTCGAGCCCGATCATGGCATTGCCCTGGGTCAGGCTGACCGGGGGAGCGCGATCGACGATCAGGACTCTCAAAGCCATTCGAGGACGACCTCGACGTTATCGCGGCGCCACGCCTTCCTGCGCGTCTGATCCGGCTGGCGGTCCAGGTTCACCGCGATCTGCCGGAGCCAGTAGAGGAGCAGGAGGGGCCGAAGCTCCAGGTCGGGCGGTGTCGCTGCGCCCAGGATGCCGCGCTCCGTGTCCGACCACGGCGCTCCGTCCATGGCGCGTCGCACCTCCCATCCCAGGTGCGAGCGCGCGACCAGCTTGCGGGTGTACAGGACCAGGTGCATCGCGTCGTGGATGGCCAGGCTATGGCGCTCCGCGCTCTCCCAATCGACGATCCCGCTGATCGATCCGGTGCCCGGGTCAACGAGCAGGTTGCTCGGCCAGAAATCGCCGTGGATCAGCGATGTGGTGAGAGCGACGCCGGCCATGCGGCCGCGCACCTCTTTGCGCACCGCTTCGAGACGGGCCACCGCCGGTCTCTCCTCTGCGGCGCCAAAGAGGGAGATGGCTGCGGCTGCGGGAAGATCGATCAACGCTCGCAGCTCGGCCTCGCCCAGCACAACGTCGGCACCGGTCGCCCGCCGCACGCGGTCGAGAAGCGCCCCGGCCTCGGTGAGCAGCCGATCCCGCGACGCAGCGCCGTGGAGGTGTCTCAGCGCCGGCTCGCCCTCCAGTCGCGAGAGCAGCAGGTAGACCTTCCCCCGATCGTCTCCGGCCGCCATGACCCGCGGGAAATACGGCTGCAGCCACTCGAGAGCAGACTCGGAAGCGAGTCCGCGGAGCATCTCGGCTTCGCGCCGGAGGCGGCGGCCGCCGGACCCTGACGACGCCATCTTCAGAAACGCAACGGGCGTTCCCTCGCGCTCGACACCCACGGTCCAGCCCCCGCTCTGGTTGCGATGGGGCTGGACCATCGAGAAGCGTTCACCAGCCAGCAGCGGTCGAGGCACAGTTCGCTCGATGACCCGCGTTGCCGTCCCGCGCACCTGGAGAAATCCCAGGCGATCGCGGGCGCGCCGGGCCGCTGTGGCGAGTTGGTGTTTCCAGTGAGCCATGTGGAAGATCGGATCCTCAGACCCGGACCGACCGCGCCGGCCCTCCCGATGGGGACGCGGTTGCACGGCTGGGCGGGACGCGATGGTAGCCGAGATCTGCACGACCCTCGTCGCCGGGTTGGCTGTCACTCCGCACGGCGGGCGCTTCCGGTAACGTCTGTGCCTTGGGGACCTTTGCTTTCCTGATCTGGGTCGTCGCCGCTGTGGTGCTCTTTCCGATTTGGGGCCGACGCGACGGCGGGCCGGAGAGGGCCGCCGCTCTCGGTTTCCTGCTCCTGGGACTTGCGGCCGCCACGGCATTTGTGCTCCTTAGCGCGGGCCAGCCCAGGCCGGGCGAGACGGGCCCCGCCTCGGGAAGCGAGCTGCCGGGCACATCATCCAGCCCGGCGGCCGGCAGCAGCGGGTCCCCGTCGGGCCTTCCGCCGGCCAGCGGAAGTCCACAGGCGGGCCTGCTCTTCGCGCGCTACGAGGTGGTCGTCGAGGCGGGGCCGCATCAGATCTTCCGCATCGACCCATTGGGCACGGTGACTTCGGGGCGTACGGTCGAGTTCAGCCGGAGTTCCATGGCGAGCGTCGACCGGGTGGTGTCTCCCAATAACATGGTGCACTGGCGCACCATCGCCGGGACCTATGCTGGATGGTCCTACCTTCCGGACCGATCCGGGCCCTTCTCCGCTCGCGCCGTCTTCACTGACCTCGATGGCGCCCTGCACTACGCGAACCTGGGCCAGACCGGCAAATAAGCAGGTCAGCCGCCGGAGCTGCCGGGAGTCACCACCAGCAGCGGGTCGTTGACACCCTCGCGGCTGTGGAACTGGGCGAC
>JALYSK010000029.1 GCA_030854805.1 Chloroflexota bacterium
CGAGATGTTCGACGCCGTGTGCGCGCGCTGCGGCAAGGACACGCAGGTTCCCTTCCGGCCGACCGGCGCTCGGCCCGTCTACTGCAGCGACTGCTTCCGCCTGGTCCGCGACTAGGCCGATCCCGCCGGCTCGCTCGGCGGCTCGCAGAAAGGGCGGCTTCGCAGCGAAGCGGCCCTTTCTCTATGCGCGTGAATCGGCCGTATCATGGTCGGGGTCTGACGAGAATCGGCAGCCATCTTGCGGAGCCATACGGCATGAACGACCCCCACCTGTGGCGTGAGCTCGGCCAGCAGCTGCGCGTCGATTCGATCCGCTGCAGCACGGCCGCCGGGTCCGGGCACCCGACCTCATCGATGTCGGCCGCCGACCTGATGGCGGTCCTGATCACGAAGTATCTCCACTACGACTTCGACCGGCCCGAGAACCCGAACAACGACCACCTGATCTTCAGCAAGGGACACGCCTCGCCGCTCCTCTACTCGATCTACAAGGCGGCCGGAGCAGTGACCGATGAGGAGCTCCTCACCTTTCGGCGCCAGGGGAGCCGGCTGCAGGGCCATCCGACCCCACTGCTGCCGTGGGTCGACGTGGCGACCGGAAGCCTGGGCCAGGGACTGCCGATTGGGGTGGGCGTGGCGCTCGCCGGCAAGCGCCTCGATCGCCTGCCATACCGCGTCTGGGTCCTGACCGGCGACAGCGAGATGGCCGAAGGCTCGATGTGGGAGGCCTTCGAGCACGCTGCCAAGGGCCAGCTCGACAACCTGACCGCCATCATCGACGTCAACCGCCTGGGACAGACCGGCGAGACCATGCACGGCTGGGATCTCGACTACTACGCCGGACGGCTGCGGTCGTGCGGCTGGAACGCCATCGAGGCGGACGGCCACGATGTGGAGCAGATCGACCGGGCTTTCTCTGAAGCGGTCGCTCACACCGGAGGGCCGACCGCGGTCGTCGCCCGGACCGTGAAGGGCAAAGGGGTCGAGGGGGTCGCTGACAGGAACGGGTTGCACGGAAAGCCGCTGCCGCATCCGGATGAGGCGATCGCAGAGCTGGGCGGGATCCGCAATATCCGGGTCGAGGTGCCGAAGCCTGAGGGGAACGGGGCGCCGCACCGCTTCGCGGGCGGCGAGCTGCGGCTGCCGGCCTACGAGCTGGGGAGCCTGGAAGCCACGCGCAAGGCGTACGGCGACGCCGTGGCGGCGGTCGGCAGCTCGCGCGGCGAGGTGGTCGCCCTCGACGGCGAGGTCAGCAACTCGACCTACGCCGAGATCTTCGCCAAGGCCCACCCTGACCGCTACTTCGAGATGTACATCGCCGAGCAGCAGCTGGCGGCCGCCGCAGTCGGCCTCCAGGTGCGGGACTGGTACCCGTTCGCCAGCACCTTCGCGGCCTTCTGGTCGCGCGCCTACGACTTCGTGCGCATGGCCGCGATCAGCCAGGCCAATATGACGCTGGTCGGCTCGCACGCCGGCGTCAGCATCGGCGAGGACGGCCCCTCGCAGATGGCGCTCGAGGATATTGCCAGCCTGCGTGCCGTGAACGGCAGCACCGTGCTCTATCCCTCGGACCCGAACCAGACGGCCCAGCTCATTGCCCAGCTGCCGGATCGGAAGGGGATCGTCTTCGTGCGCACGACTCGCGAGAAGACGCCGGTCATCTACCCGCCCGGCGAGGAGTTTCCGATCGGCGGGAGCCGGGTCGTGCGCCAGACCGATTCCGACCAGGTGACCCTGGTCGGAGCGGGGATCACCCTGCACGAGGCGATGAAGGCGGCAGATGCGCTCGGCATCGACGGGATCCGCGCCCGGGTGATCGACCTCTACAGCGTGAAGCCAATCGATGAGCAGACGCTGCGCGATGCCGCGCGGGCCACAGGGCACATCCTCACGATCGAGGATCACTGGCCGGAGGGCGGCATCGGGGAGGCTGTTCTCAGCGTCTTCGGCGACTCTGACGAGCGACCGCGCATTGCGAAGCTGGCAGTTCGGAACCTACCTGGATCGGCCACGCCGGAGCAGCAGCTGGCGGCTGCGGGGATTGACGCGAACCACATTGCCGATGCGGCACGCCGGCTCGTGGCCGGCGAGCTGATCGGCGTCGGCGGGCGACAGGAAGGGAGGGAATGAACACGCTGCAGCGGCTGCACACCGAGCAGGACCAGAGTCCGTGGATCGATTTCATCGATCGCAAGCTGATCGATGAGGGGACCCTGGCCCGGCTGGTCGCCCAGGGGATCCGCGGGCTCACCAGCAACCCGACCATCTTCTCCAAGGCGGTCGCAACCGGACAGTACGACGAGCTCGTGCGGCGGATGCTCGACAAGGGGACAAGCAACCAGGAGATCTACGAGCAGATCGCGGTCACGACCTGCGGTGACGCGGCCGACGTGCTTCGTCCCGTCTACGACGAGGCGCCCGGAGCCGGAGACGGTCATATCTCGATCGAGGTGGAGCCGGGTCTCGCTAACGACGGCGATGGGACCGTAGAGCGAGCTCGGGAGCTCTGGGGCCGGATGCGGAGGCCGAATGTCTTCGTCAAGATCCCGGCCACCGAGGCTGGCCTGCCGGCGATCGAGCAGGCGACCGCGGATGGCATCAACGTCAACGTGACCCTCATGTTCAGCGTCGAGGTCTATCGGTCGGTGGCGCGCGCTTATATCGCCGGGCTGCGCCGTCGCCTTGAGCGTGGTGAGGACGTGTCGCAGATCGCTTCGGTCGCCAGCTTCTTCGTGAGCCGCGTCGACACCAAGGTCGATAAGCGGCTCGAAGAGATCGGCACCCCGAGTGCGCTGAAAGCGCGCGGCAAGGCGGCCATCGCGAACGCCAAGATGGCGTATGCCGCCTATCAGGAGATCTTTGACGGCGACGAGTTCGCGGACGTGCGCGCCGCCGGAGCGCGGGTCCAGCGCTGCCTGTGGGCCTCGACCTCGACCAAGAACCCCGACTACCGCGACGTCCTGTACGTGGAGGAGCTGATCGGCCCGCAGACGGTGAACACGATGCCGATGGAAACGATCGAGGCCTTCCTCGACCACGGCCGTGTCGAGCGACGGCTGGATCGCGACCTCGATGAGGCGCGAGAGCATTTGCGTGCTGTCGAGGCGGAAGGGATCAGCATGGAGACCGTCACCCGGGAGCTGATTATTGAGGGCGTCGCATCGTTCGGCAAATCGTTCGATGAGCTGATCGCGACGATCGAGAGCCAACGCAAGGCACTGGCCCCGGCATGAGTGCCGCCCGCGCGGCTGCGGAGATCGACGCCGCCGTGGCGGCCCGCCATCAGGAGTGGGTCCGCGAGCGGGTTGCCGAGCGACTGTGGGCGAAGGACGGGTCCCTGTGGGCCGCTTCGGGCAAGGCGCCCGAGGAGCTGGCTGCATGGCTCGGTTGGCTCGACGCGCCGTCGCAGATGGCTGGCCGCGTCGAGGAGCTGCGACACTTCGCGCGCGGCATCCGTGAGGACGGCTACCGGCGCGCGGCGGTCCTCGGCATGGGCGGCTCGAGCCTCGCCCCTGAGCTCTTCAGCCGCGTTTTTGGCTGGGCCGGTGGCGAGGGGACGGACGGCGCGGCGAGCGCCGACGGGCTCGAGCTGCGCATCCTCGACTCCACGCACCCCGACGTGGTGCGCGGCTTCAGGGAGTGGGCGAGCGGAGCGCGCACCATCTTCTGCGTCAGCTCGAAATCTGGTGGGACGACCGAGCCGAATGCCTTTCACGCCGTCATGGCAGCCCAGGCACCAGCGCTCGACTTCGTCGCCATCACCGATGCCGGCAGCTCCCTCGCCGAGCTCGCGCGGGCCCAGGAGTTCCGGTCGATCTTCGAAGGCCCACCCGACGTAGGCGGCCGTTACTCCGCGCTCACCGTCTTCGGTCTGGTGCCCGCCGCCCTGCACGGCGTCGATCTCGACGGCGTGCTCAAGCGGGCGCAGGCGATGGCCGATGCCTGCCGGCGACCGGATGCGGACAACCCGGGCCTCGCGCTGGGAGCGGCCATCGGCGAGGCCGCCCGCGCGGGGCGCGACAAGCTCACCATCCTCACATCACCGCGCCTGGCCGCGTTCGGGGACTGGGCGGAGCAGCTGGTCGCCGAGAGCACAGGCAAGCAGGGAACCGGAATCGTGCCGGTGGTCGGCGAACCGGTCGGGAATCCAACCGCGTACGGCGACGACCGCTGCTTCGTTGTCGTGACCCTGGCGGGTGATCCCGACCCGGGTTGGCGCCATCTGGGGGCTGCGCTCGAACGGCTCGGGCATCCCGTGATCGGCATCGAGCTGGCCGGGGCGCTCGACATGGGTGGCGAGTTCATGCGCTGGGAGGTCGCCGTCGCGGCCGCCGGTATCGTCCTGGGGATCGATCCCTTCGACCAGCCCAACGTGCAGGAGAGCAAGGACGCGACCCGGGCGCTACTCGAGACCTTCCGCACCAGAGGGACCCTCCCCGCTCCAATGCCAATCGTGTCCGACGCCGGCATCGCCGCCTACGCCGATCCACGAGCCATCGGCGACGCGCCGGTGAGCGTCGACGGCGCCCTGGGGCAGCTTCTCGATATCGCACAGCCGGGCGACTACTTCGCCATCCTCGCGTACCTGCCGCCGGATCGAGAGATCGAGGCGCGGCTGCAACGCATCCGCGCCGGGGTGCGCGACGCGCTCGGCCTTGCGACCACCCTGGGCTTCGGGCCCCGCTTCCTGCACTCGACCGGGCAGCTGCACAAGGGCGGGCCACCGAGCGGGCTCTTCCTGCAGCTCACTGCCGAGCCGTCTCGCGACCTTCCGATCCCCGGCTGGGACGAGACCTTCGGGACGTTGATCGCCGCCCAGGCGCTGGGCGATCTCGAGTCGCTTCAACGTCGCGGCCGGCGCGTGGTGCGCCTGCACCTCGCCGAGCTGGAGTCGGGGCTGCAGCGGCTCGAGACAATGGTGGGCGACGCCCTGCCAGCGCTGGTGCGCGGCTAAGATCGCATCGGTCTCCGAAAGGGAAGGAAGGCCTGGGGATGGACGTGGCGGTCTGCGGACTGGGGCGCATGGGAGCCGGAATGGCCCGCCGGCTTGCTCGAGGAGGCCACGGCGTCGTGGTCTGGAACCGAACCGAGCAGGTCGCCATGGACCTTGCCGCCGAGCGCGAGAACGAGGGCAGAGTCGAGGTGGCCGAGCCCCTGGCACGCCTGGCCGAGATGATGGAGGGGCCACGCTACGTCGTGATCAGCGTGCCCTCGGGTGCGGCGACCGACGCGA
>JALYSK010000075.1 GCA_030854805.1 Chloroflexota bacterium
CCGGGACCGACGCCGCTCCAGGCGATCCAGCCGTCCGCACTCGTCGTCATCGACGTGGGGAGCTGACGGCCGGGTTTCAGGCCCGCGACCCATGGACGCGGCGCCATGGGTCTGGCACTGTTAGCCAACCGATGACCCTGTATCGATACTCCCGTTGGGACGGCAGCCAGCAGCTGCCGCCATTCGACGCCGACGATGTGCTCGACGCGCTCTCGGACGACATCCTGGCCGAGGGCGATCTGCGTCGCGCCCTCCAGCGCCTGATGCAGCGCGGCCTGCATGGCACCCGTGGCGGTGACGTTCCCGGCCTGCGACGGATCCTCGAGCGGCTCCGGGAACGTCGCGCGGATGAGCTGGAGCGTTCCAACATGGAGGGCGTGCTCGACGAGATCGGGGAGCGGCTCGACGGGATCCTCGACCAGGAGCGCGAGGGCATCGAGCGCCGGGTCCACGAGGCTGAGCAACGGAGCCTCGACGCCGCGCCGGGCGCGGAGCAGGACCAGGCCAGGATGGGCGAGCAGGTGCTGCGCCGGACCGCGCAGCAACGCCGCGACCGGCTCGACGCCCTGCCGCCGGACGTCTCGGGGCGGCTCCACGGGCTGCGCGACTACGAGTTCATGGATCCCGACGCCCGCGATGCCTTCAATACGCTTTCGGACGATCTCCGCAGGCAGATGCTGCAGACCTACTTCCAGGGGCTCAAGCAGGGCGTCGAGGGGGTCACCGCCGAGGATCTGACCGGCATCCGCCAAATGGTCCGTGACCTCAACGACCTGCTCGAGAAGCACGCCTCCGGGGCCGATACCTCCGCCGATTTCGATCGCTTCATGGCGCAGCACGGCCAATACTTTCCGCCGGGAATCGAAAACGTCGACGAGCTGATCGGCCACCTGCACCGGCAGGCCTCACAGATGGCCTCGCTCCTCAACTCGATGAGCCCGGAGATGCGCGAGGAGCTGCGCGGCATGATGGACGACCTGCTGCGCGACGATCGGCTGCGCTGGGATATGGCTCGCCTCGCCGGCAACCTCCAGGGGTTGCGGCCCGATCAGCCGTTCGGCGAGCCCTACCCCTTTTCCGGCGACGAGCCGATGGGTCTGCCGGAGGCGCTGGCTGCCATCGACCGCCAGCAGCAGTTCTCATCGCTCGAGGAGGAGCTGCTCGGCGCGCGCGACCCGGATGCCCTCGAGCGCATCGACGCCGACCTGCTGCGTGACCTCGGTGGCGACGACTCGGCCGAGGATCTCGAACAGCTCCGTGAGCTGACGCGCGCGCTCGAGGAGGCGGGCTATCTCGAGCGCGACGGCGGCCGCCTCGAGCTGACCCCGCGCGCTGCGCGCAAGCTCGGGATGCGGGCGCTGACCGAGATCTTCAGCCGCCTGCGGCGCGAGTCGCTGGGCGGCCATCCGCTTCCGCGCGCCGGCCTCGGCGGCGAGCAGACCGACGACACCAAGGCGTTCGACTTCGGCGACCCGTTCGCTGTCGACCTCAATCGCACCCTCTTCAATGCCATGGCGCGGGAGGGACCGGGCACGCCGCTCCGCATCGCGCCCGGCGACTTCGAGGTGCATCGGTCAGAGGAAGCGACCGTGAGCTCGACGGTCCTGTTGCTCGACATGAGTCGCTCCATGTTGCTGCGCGGCTGCTCTTCGGCTGCAAAGCGGGTCGCCATGGCGCTGCACACTCTGATCCACACCAAGTACCCGCGCGACCGCCTCTACGTCGTCGGCTTCGCCTACTACGCGCGCCAGATCAAGCCGGAGGCGATTGCCACCCTCTCGCCCTACGAATTCGAGTACGGAACGAACCTGCAGCACGCGCTCATCATCGCTCGGCAGCTGCTCGGCCGGCGGCACGGCGGCAACAAGGAGATCGTGGTCATCACCGACGGCGAGCCGACCGCGCATATCGCCAACGGCCAGGTCGAGTTCGCCTACCCGCCCACCATCCGCACCATGCAGTCGACCCTGCGCGAGGTGGGCCGATGTACGCGGGAGGGGATCGTCATCAACACCTTCATGCTGGAGCGCTCGCGCTACCTGTCGGAGTTCGTCGACCTGATGAGCCGAATCAACCGGGGACGCGCCTTCTATGTCGAGCCTGAGCACCTCGGCGAGTTCGTCCTGGTCGATTACGTCAACAACAAGACCAAGCGCGTCGCCTAGCTCCGGTCGGGTCGCTCGAGCGCATACCAGATGACGTCGTGCTCGTGCCAGCGCGCGGTCCCGCGTCGGGTCAGGCCGAGCTTCTCCATGACGCGCTTCGAGCGCTGGTTCTCAAGATCGGTGATGCTGATGATTCGTGGGACGTCGAGCACCCCCCAGATCCAGTCGAGCACGGCGCGAGCGCCCTCCGGCGCGTAGCCACGGCCCCAGCGGTCGCGCTGCACGGTCCAGCCGATCTCGTGGCGGTCGGGCCCTCCGGTCCAGTCGTCGTGGACCATCACCCCGACCCGACCGACGATCTCCTCGGTCGCGCGCTCGACGATCGCGAGCATGCCGTAGCCGCGTGCGGTGAAGTGCCCGGCCATGCGGCCGACCGCGAACGCAGTCTCCTCGACCGGAAGGGGATCGGGCAGGCCATGCCATCGCATCACCTCTGGGTCGCCATACGCCCGATGGAGGCCGACCCAGTCCCCGAGTTCGAAGGGTCGCAGAATGAGCCGCTCGGTCTCGATTCGCGGCTGGGTGCTCACCGAAGCATTGTGACTGCCACAATCAGGTGGATGGGCGGCCCGACGCTGCGACAGAAGGTGGTGGACGAATGAAGGTCGGGGTTCAGCTGCCGGAGGTCGAGCGCGTGGTCCGCTGGCCGGAGCTTCGCGAGATGGCGCGAACGGCAGAGGGGATCGGTCTCGACTCGATCTGGGTCGGCGAGCACCTGCTGTACCGATACGCGGATCGGCCACCGAACGGACCATGGGAGGCCTGGAGCACGATGGCCGCTCTGGCGGCGGTCACCGAGCGTGTGCAGATCGGTCCGTTGGTGGCCTGTACCGCCTTCCACAACCCGGCGCTACTGGCCAAGCAGGCCGCCGCTCTCGACGAGATCAGCGGCGGCCGCCTCATCCTTGCGCTGGGCGCTGGCTGGAACGAGGCCGAGTTCCGCGCTTTCGGCATCCCGTTCGACCAGCGCGTCAGCCGCTTCGAGGAGGCGTTCACCATTATTCGGGAGCTGTTGCGCACCGGGCGCACCGATTTCCGCGGTCGTTTCCACCAGGCGCCTGAGTGCGAGCTGCTTCCCCCGCCGGCGAGCCCCGGCGGACCCCCACTCATGGTCGGCAGCCTGGGCGAGCGGATGCTGCGTCTGACACTGCCGCACGTCGATGCCTGGAACGCGTGGTACGCCTGGTTCGGCAACTCGCCGGAGGGCTACCGGTCCCTGCGCGACCAGGTCGACGCCGCCTGCCGGGCGGTTGGCCGCGACCCGGACGCGGTCGAGCGCACGGTCGCGCTCCTGGTCGCCTCCCCGGGCGCAACGGGCCGGCTGATGGGCGACACCGGTCAGGAACCGGTGCAGCCGATCCCGTCGTCGGCCGAGGAGCTGGCGGCAGCGCTGCGCGCGTTCGCGGCCGAGGGGATCGCGCACGCGCAGCTGGTCCTCGACCCGATCACCGTCGAGACCATCGCCGGCCTGGCGCCGGCGCTCGAGCTGCTCGAACGCTGAGCGCTGGTATCGTTGGCGGCATGGAGCTTGAGCCGCTGCCGATCGGGACCAGCGGGCGCCTGCAGGCGATTGCCCTTGCCAACCCCTCGGGCAGCCACGCGGTCCTGGTCCGTGAGGCGGGCGAGCCCCGCGCGCTGCTGATCGCCGAGCCTCCGTCAGCGACCCGCGAGCGACTGGTCGTCACACCCCTCGACGACGACGTCGAGGTTCGCGTCGATGGCGATGCCCTCGCCCTGTGGATCGGCGAGGGGTCGCTCCTGCCGCAGCGGGTTGAATCGGTACCGGGCTGGGCGAGCGCCGCCGGCCTGGTCCTGCTGCTCGTGATGCTCGGCCTCGCCGTGCTCGGCAGCCTCACCTTCTTCGGCTGGCTGGTATCGGTCCTCGGCTGAGTGACCGATCGGCCGCCTCCACGAGGCGAGCTCCGGCCGCCGACCAGCGGCCTGATCGCCATGCGCATCGGCCAGGAGTTCGGGCCTCCCGACGAGTTCACCCGCTCGCTCGACCGCGCCCTGGCGCGCGGTGGGGAGCGCGGCGCGACGGTCGTGGCCCACCTCGACAGCGGCGACCTGGCAATTCACATTCCCCGTGAGGACGGACCCTCCTGGAATACGGTGCCACTGGTGCATCTGCACCGCGGTGACGAGCCTGGTCCCGAGGCGTGGGCGACCGCGAACGCGATCCTGGAGAAGCTGGAGCGATACCGCTGATGCGCGGCGACGAGCAGGCTCACCTGCGCGGAATGATGGCGCGCTTCGCAACGGGCGTGACGGTCGTGGCCGCGCGCCACGGGCCGCTCCTGGCCGGGATGACAGCGAACGCGATCGCGACCATCAGCGTCGATCCGCCGCTGATGATGGCCAGCATCAGCCGCAAGAGCGAGACGCACGTCGCGATCGTAGGCTCGCACTCCTTCGCCATCAGCGTCCTCGCCCAGGAGCAACGAGCACTCGCGGAGTGCTTCGCCCAGCCCACGACCGCGGTCAAGCTGCAGCGGTTCTGCGACGCGGCATGGCACGAAGCTGAGACCGGATCGCCGATCCTCGAGGGCGCGCTCGCTTACTTCGACTGCCGCCTCACCGCGCGGCACGATGGAGGCGATCACACGATCTTCGTGGGCGAGATCGCGGCCGCCGGCTATCGCGAGGACGCGGAGCCGCTGATCTGGTTCGGCTCCCGCTACGGGGTCCTGGCGCCCGCGGATCCCGTATGACGCTCCCCGTCTGGGAACGTCTGCGGCGCCCGACCGTCGGGCCCTGCAGGTCGGTTCGCTGGCGGCCTTCGCCGAGGCCTGAGGGTAGGGCGGCCTAGGCTCCGACCTCGGCGAGTGCCTCGCCGATCGCGCCCACCGCGAGGTCGATCTCGTCATCGGTGGTCACCAGGGGTGGGATGACGCGCACGACCTGGGCGCGCGTCCCGCAGCCGAGCAGCAGCAGATGGCGCTCGAGCGCCGCACGCAGCACCCCCTTGACCAGATCGGGGCGCGGCTTGAGGGTCTCGGGCTCCGCGAGCTCGAGGCCGACCATCAGCCCGCGGCCGCGGACCTCGGCGACGCGGGAGTGCCCAGCAGCGGCCTCGCGCAGGCCCATGAGCAGCCGTTCGCCCTGGCGCTGGGCGTTCGCGACCAGCCCTTCGTCCTCGATCACGTCCAGTGTGGCGAGCGCCGCGGCGCAGGCGACCGCGTTGCCCC
>JALYSK010000082.1 GCA_030854805.1 Chloroflexota bacterium
GGATGGAGCGGACGCGCGACCACTCGAGGCCTTTCACCGCGCGCTGATGGAGTCGACACTCCTCCTGCCGGTGCCGCCAGGCACGGGCGCGGAGGCCCGCGACGCGCTCGAGAGGGCAGTGACCGACAGCGAGGAGGTCGAGATTGCGGTAATGCTCGCCCGGGATGGCGACGGATCCACGGTCAACGTCCTGTTCGCCTCCCCGGGAGCGCTCTCCGCATGGGCACCCGTGGGTACCACCAGCCTGCCGCTTCCCGCTCGCATCGTGTTCGGCAACCTGGCCACTTCCGGCCTCCCGGCGGTCATGGATCCGGCCGGGCCGATCCCCTACCGTTTCGAGCCGAACGAGATCGCGGCCTTGGCCGAGGGCCGTCGCCCGGGCAGCGACGAGCCGCTCTTTGAGCCGACGATCCGCCGCTCGCTGCGCGTCCGCCTGCCCGGCCGGGATGCCGAGGCGCTCGAAGCCTCCCTTGGCCGGGCGCTGCGAGCCACCGGAGTCGAATCGGCCTACCTGGTTGAGACCGATACGGCCGACGGTCCGCATCTCCTCCTCGGGCTGACCGGCGCACCGGGCGCTGCGGCCACGGTCGACGTCCCCGACGGGACAGACGTCGTCTGGCTCGAAGAGCCCCTTCTGTCCCAGGTGCGTGCCGTCGCAGCGCCCTTCTACCGCCGCGGCCGCCGGTGAGCGGTCTGATGCGTCTCGAGCGCGAAGGCGCGGTGGCGCGCGTCACGCTGTCGCGTCCCGAGGTGCATAACGCGTTCAATGCCGAACTGATCCACGAGCTGACGTCCACGTTCAATGCGTTCGGAGCTGAGCCGGCAGGCGGGCTCCGCGTCGTCGTGCTGGCCGGGGAAGGCAAGAGCTTCAGCTCAGGCGCCGACGTGGAGTGGATGCGCGGCTCGGTGGCTCTCAGCCTCGCGGAGAATGCGGCCGACGCCGCGAGGATGCATGCGATGTTCGCCGCCATCGACCTCTGCCCGGTGCCGGTCATCGCCCGGGTGCAGGGGGCCGCACTGGGCGGCGGGATGGGACTCTGCGCGGTGGCCGACATCGTGCTGGCAAGCGCGGAGGCCACCTTCGGCTTCGCAGAGACCAAGCTGGGCCTGCTGCCGGCCGTCATCAGCCCGTTCGTGCTGGCCAAGATCGGCGAGAGCCACGCTCGCGCGCTCTTTCCGGCCGGTGAGCGGTTCGGAGCCGAGCGGGCGCGCCAGATCGGTCTCGTCCATGAGGTGCTCGGCGACGAGGCTGCGCTCGACACACGGCTGCGGG
Organism: Chloroflexota bacterium; assembly: GCA_030854805.1. Next base: position 1,274 of record JALYSK010000082.1, read on the forward strand.
CGGTGGTCGCCGAGCTCCTCAGCGCAGGCCCGACCGCCGCGCGGGCGGCCAAGGCGCTCGTCCGCGATCTGCGAGCGCTCACGGCGGCCGAGGCGCGGACGCACACAGTGCAGCACATCGCCGAGCAGCGCACCTCGGCCGAGGGACAGGAGGGACTGACTGCCTTCCTCGAAAAGCGGCCTCCGTCCTGGAGGGCCTGAGCCGAAGGCCTGAGCCGGCCCGCCGTCGCGTGCGGGCGGGGCGCCGCGCTGCGACAATCGCGACATGCCGTCTGAGGATCTGACCCCGCGACAGGTGGCCGAAAGGCTGGGTGTCACGGTCCGAACGGTCCAGCGCTGGATCAGCAACGGTCAGCTGCCCGCCCATCGCGTTGGGGCGCGCCTGCGCGTGTCGCCTTCGTCGCTTGGCGAGCCTGCGGCGCATTCGATTCGCAGCCTCCTCATCGCCAACCGGGGAGAGATCGCCGCAAGGATCGCGCGGACTGCCCGGAGGCTCGGACTGCGGACGGTCGCAGTCCACACGGACGAGGAGCGGCCGCCCGACGGGATGGACGTGGCCGCGCCCATCGAGAGCTACCTGGATGGCGACGCGCTGATCGACGCGGCGCGCCAGAGCGGCGCCGACGCGGTGCATCCGGGCTACGGCTTCCTGGCGGAGAACGCGGCGTTCGCCCAGGCGGTGATCGATGCCGGGCTGGTCTGGGTCGGTCCGCCTCCCGCCGCCATCGCGGCGATGGGCAACAAGGCCGAAGCACGTCGCCGGGCCGCACAACAGGGCGTCCCCACCGTCCCGGGCTACGACGGCGCCGAACAGTCCGATGAGACGCTGCGTCGCGAGGCGCTCCGCATCGGGCTGCCGATCCTGGTCAAGCCGTCGGCCGGCGGAGGCGGCAAGGGGATGCGGGTCGTTCGCGACGCCGCGGATCTCGAGTCGGCGATGAGGAGCGCCCGGCGCGAAGCGAAAACGGCCTTCGGAGATGAGCAGCTCATCCTGGAGCGCTACCTTGCCGGGCCGCGTCACGTCGAGATCCAGGTCCTCTGCGATGAGCATGGAGCGGGTCTTCACCTCGGCGAGCGAGACTGCAGCAGCCAGCGCCGCAACCAGAAGATCGTGGAGGAGTCGCCGGCTCCCACGGTCGACACGGAGCTGCGTGCCCGGATGGGCGGAGCTGCCCTGACCGTCGCTGCCAGCGTCGGCTATGTGAACGCGGGCACCGTCGAATTCCTCCTCACCGACGACGGCCGCTTCCATTTCCTGGAGATGAACACCCGGCTGCAGGTGGAGCACGCTGTGACCGAGGCGGTCACCGGCCGCGACCTGGTCGCCGACCAGCTGCGCATCGCCGCCGGCGAGCCGCTCGGGATTCGACAGCGCGACATCAGGCTCAACGGGCACGCGATCGAGGCCCGCATCTACGCGGAGGATCCGGAGGCGGGGTTCCTGCCCGCCACCGGCCGAGTGGAGAGGCTGGTGTGGCCAGATGGCGTGCGCGTGGACGCCGGCGTGCGCGAGGGCGAGCTCGTCTCCGACCGCTACGACCCGCTCCTCGCGAAGCTGATCGCACATGGAGAGACACGATCCGACGCGCTCGCCCGGCTGCGCGCGGCGCTCGAGGCGACCACGCTGCTCGGGGTGCGCACGAACCTGCGCTTCCTGCGATGGCTCCTCGCCCAGCCCTTCATGCTCGACGGCGAGACCCGGACCGACACGCTCGCGCGGGTCGACCTCCCCGGACCGCCAACCCCGACCGATGCAGACTGGCGGACCGCCGCCGGCTTGCTCCTCTCCGATCGGGCGGTCTGGGCGGGCGGCTGGCGGCTGAACGCGGAGCCCACAGTCCGGCTGCAAAGCGCCGAGGAGGTCCGCAGCGTTGCGCCGGCGGCCGATGCGCCGTCGGCTGCGCGGAGCGGCGCGACCGCGTTCGTGGATGTCGACGGGCAATCCGTCGAGTTCAGGCTCGCGGCCCCGCCGACAGTCGAAGAGGCCGCGCGTCACGCGGCCGCGCACAGCGGATCGGCGCTGCTCAACGCCCCGATGCCGGGGCGCGTGATTGCGATCCCGCGTCCCCAGGGCAGTTCTGTCAGGGAGCACGAGCCGGTGGTCGTCATCGAGGCGATGAAGATGGAGCACGCCGTCGTGGCGCCTCTGGCCGGGAAGGTGACGCGGATGGCGGTGAGCGTGGGCCAGCAGGTACAGCGCGGCGACGAGCTGGCGGAGGTATCGGCCGGGGAGGGCGACGGTAGGGAGCAGCCATAATCGGTCAGATGGCAGAACGAGAGGTGCGGATCTACGAGGTCGGCCCACGGGACGGCCTGCAGAACGAACAGCAGGCGATCCCGACCCATGCCAAGCTCCGCTTCATCGCCCTGCTCGCCGAGGCAGGATTGCGCGAGATCGAGGTGACCTCGTTCGTGTCGCCTCGGGCGGTGCCTCAGCTGGCCGATGCCGACGAGCTCATGGCGCGTCTCGAGCGCCGGCCCGGAGTGCGCTACCCGGTGCTGGTGCCCAACGAGCGCGGCATGTCACGAGCACTCCAGGGTGGGGCCGACGCGATCTGCCTCTTCACCGCCGCCTCGGAGCCATTCGTGGAGCACAACATCGGGATGTCGATCCCGGAGTCGATGACCGCCTTCGCCCCGGTCATGGCACAGGTCCGGGAGCGCGGACTCTGGTCGCGCGGCTACGTCCCGACGGCGTTCGGCTGCCCGTACCAGGGGGCCGTGGCTGAGGCGGCTGTGGTCGGCGTCGCCCGGGAGCTGGTCCAGCTCGGGGTTGATGAGGTCAGCATCGGCGATACGATCGGCGTGGCCGCCCCGGCCGACGTGCGCCGCGTCGTCGGCGCGCTCCTGAACGCGGGGATCCCTGCTTCCCGACTGGCGATGCACTTTCATGACACGCGGGGAACCGCGCTGGCCAACGTCGCGACCGCGCTCGAGATGGGGATTCGGACCTTCGACTCATCAAGCGGCGGAACGGGTGGCTGCCCGTACGCGCCGGGCGCAGCCGGCAACCTCGCCACCGAGGACCTGGTGTATCTCCTCGATCGCGAAGGGCTCTCCCACGGCGTCGACCTTGAGGGCGTGCTCACTGCGGCCCGCTTCATCAGCGAGGCGATCGGCCGGCCGCTGACCACCAAGGTCGGCCAGGCGGGCGGCTGGCTGGCCTGATTCGTCTCCAGCATCGTCGGGTCCCCGCCGTCTGCGGCGAGGCTTACCATTAGGCCATGGAGTCGGATCCCCGCCCGCTGATCCTCGACGTCGACACGGGGATCGACGACATGGTGGCACTCCTGATCGCCGCGACCGCGCCGGAGCTCAACCTGCGCGGTGTGACCTGCGTCGCCGGCAACGTCGAGATCCAGCACGTGGCGCGCAACACCGGCAAGCTGCTGCGCATGGCGGGGCGGGGCGACGTGCCGGTCAGCATCGGCGCGGCGAGGCCGCTTCAGCGGCGCCTGCGGACGGCCCCCGAAACCCACGGGCCGACCGGCACGGGCTACGTC
>JALYSK010000157.1 GCA_030854805.1 Chloroflexota bacterium
TTCCAGGCCTACGACCCTCACCCAATTGTGGTCACCCGGGCACAGGGCAGCTGGATGGAAGACATCGACGGCAACCGCTACACCGACTACGACATGGGCTTCGGGGCGTTGTTCGCCGGGCATTGCCATCCGCTGGTTCGCGCCGCGGTCGAAGCCCAACTGGACAACGGCACCCTCTTCGTCACCCCGTGCGAGACCAATTCCGATGTCGCGGAGATGCTCGCTGCTCGCTACGGCTTGCCGATGTGGCGCTTCACGAACAGCGGTACCGAGGCCACGATGGACGCGATCCGCGTCGCCCGTGGCGCCACCGGGCGGGAGAAGATCGTCAAGGTCGAAGGCGGCTACCACGGTCACCACGACGACGTGCTGGTCAGCATTCAGCCGCCCCGGGAGGCGATGGGCGAGCCCTACGCCCCCAACAGCGTGCCAGCCAGCGGCGGGATCCCGTTGAGCCGCCTGGCGGAGACGGTGGTCGCGCCCTTCAACCAGCCCGAGGCTCTCGAGGCCATCCTCGAGACGCATCGCGACCAGGTGGCGGCGATCTTGATCGAGCCGGTCCAGTTCAACATCGGTGTCGTGCCGCCGCTGCCGGGCTACCTCGAGCGCGTTCGCGAGCTCGCGACCGAGCATGGCGCCGTGCTCATCTTCGACGAGGTGAAGACTGGCGTCGTGATCGCCTACGGCGGAGCGTACGAGCATTTCAAGGTGCAACCCGACCTCTTCTGCCTGGCCAAGAGCATCGGGGGAGGCGTTCCGGTTGGCGCCTTCGGGGGACGACGAGAGGTGATGCAGGTGATCGAGACGCTCGATGGCAGCCCGGGCACAGCACGCGGCGGCGCCTTCGGCACGGGCACCGAGGCGACCACGATGCCGGGCGGCGCGGGCCGCGTCGCACATCTCGGCACGTTCAACGGCAACCCGCTCGTGATGGCCGCCGCTCTCGCGACGCTGACGCAGGTGCTGACCCGTGACGTATACCCGGCGCTGCATCGACTCGCTGAGCGCTTGACTAGCGGATGCCAGGCAATCCTCAACGAGTTCGAGCTGCCGGGCTACGCGATCAACGTCGGCCCGAAGGGCTGCCTGATGTTCACGCCGGAGCGCGTGACGAACTACCGCGACTTCATCGGCCTCGACAGCGAACTGTGGACCGCCTTCTTCTTCTATCTCGTCAATCGCGGCATCTTGCTGCCGCCCGGTCCGGATGACCAGTGGACGCTCTCGGTGCAGCACACCGAGGCCGAGGTCGATCGCCATATCGAGGTCTTCGCGGGCTTTGCAAAGGAGCTGGCCGGCTGACGTGCCGGTAAGTCTGCTTGCCCTCTGTCACCCCCTGGGGTATGAAAGAGTGCGCGAGGAGGCGAGGGCATGATCGAGCGATACTCCCGGGGTCTGTCAGGCTTTGGAGACGGCCTGGCGAACGTGCTGAAAGGCATCTACGGAGCGCTCGGCGCACCCGGGAAGCTGCTGCAGGACTTCCTGAACGGCTCGTGGCTGGGCCATCCGCTGCACGCCGTGCTCGTCGACGTGGTGGTTGGCGGCTACACGATGTTGATCGTTCTCGACCTTCTCGGCCTGGTCCTGCATGTTGACGTCGAGCCGGCCGGGATCATCATCCTGGGACTCAGCACCTTGGCAGGCCTCTCTGCCGTCGTCAGCGGGCTGACCGACTACAAGGACACGGCCACCGGTGACGAGCGGAATGTCACCGTGCTCCACGGCACTATCAACACGATCGCCATCGTCGTGTACGTCGTCGCTTTCGCAATGCGGCTGGGCGGATCGCTGGATGGGAGCCGATTCGTTGCGGTGGTGGCCTACCTGGTCATCTCGCTCGGCGCTTATGTCGGCGGCCACGTCGTCTTCAAATACGGCTACATGGTCAATCACAACGCCTTCGCGAGGGGCAAGCGCGCGAAGGAGTTCACCGCGATCCTGCCGGCCACCGAGCTGTCGGAGGGGAAGCCGACGAAGGCGATGCTGGGGGCCACCGCCCTCGTGCTGGTGCGCCGCGGGGACCTGGTCCACGCGCTCAAGGAGAACTGCTCGCACGCCGGAGGGCCGCTCTCCGAGGGCGAGCTGCGCGGCGATGCGATCGTCTGCCCGTGGCACGCCTCGCATTTCCGTGTCGCCGATGGACGTGTGCTGCACGGGCCCGCCAATACACGGCAGGTGCGTTACGAGGCGCGGCTCAACGCGGGCCAGGTCGAGGTCCTCGGCCCCGTCGACTGACGGGGATGCACTAGACTCGCAAGTCCCGGCCCCGTGCATGAGGATGCTGCGTGACCTACCTGCTGAGCGCAGAGCATCAGGAGCTGCGTGCCATGGTGCGCAAGCTGGCGGAGGAGCGGGTCGCGCCGCGGGCGGCAGAGATCGACGCCGCTGCCGAGTTCCCATGGGACCTCAAGGAGCTCCTCGCGAAGCAGGATCTGCTGGGCATCTGCTTTCCGGAGGAGCACGGCGGGACCAATCTCGACGGGATCGGCCAGGCGCTGGTGGCCGAGGAGCTGGCGCGCATTGACGCCACCACCAGCCTGATTCCCCTCGTCCAGAAGCTGGGCGCGCTGCCGATCCTGCTGGCGGGCAACGAGGAGCAGAAGAGCCGCTACTTCCCCAAGCTGGCGAGCGGGGAGTGGCTGATCGCGTTCGGCCTGACCGAGGCGGCGGCCGGCAGCGACGTGGCAGCCAACCGCATGCGTGCGCGCCGTGACGGAGACGGCTACGTGCTCAACGGCAGCAAGCGCTTCATCACTCACGGCTCCATCGCGAACCTGCTGACCGTTTTCGCGCTGACCGATCCCGACGCTGGTGGCCGCACGGGGATGAGCGCATTCATCGTGGAGACCACCAGCCCCGGCTTTGCTGCGCCTCGCGTGGAGCACAAGATGGGGATCCGGGGATCGCCGACCGCCGAGCTCACCTTCGATGACGTGCGCGTGCCGGCAGCCAACCTGCTCGGTGCCGAGGGGGACGGCTTCAAGATCGCGATGAGCGCGCTCGATACCTCGCGCGTGGGGATTGCGGCCCAGGCGGTTGGAATCGCCCAGGGCGCGACCGACGTGGCGCTTCGACATGCCGGTCAGCGAGAGCAGTTCGGCCAGCGGGTCACCGACTTCGAGGGGATCCAGTTCATGCTCGCCGACATGGCAGCGCAGACGGAGGCCGCCCGTCAGCTCACCTACGCCGCTGCCGCGCGGATCGGCAGCCCGGAGACCGCCTACTGGACCAGCTGCGCGAAGCTGATCGCCGGCGATACTGCCATGCGCGTGACCACCGACGCCGTCCAGGTCATGGGCGGGTACGGCTATATCACCGATTATCCGGTCGAGCGCATGATGCGCGATGCCAAAATCACCCAGCTCTACGAGGGAACCCAGCAGATCCAGCGCCTCGTTATCGCGCGCCAGCTCCTGCAACGGGCAGGCGTCGCCGAGCGCAGGGCTTGAGCTGAGCATCAGAGACCGCCTGTGAAGATCGTCGTCTGCATGAAACAGGTCCCCGCCACGACCGCAGAGAAGCGTTATACCGCCGACCTTCGGCTCGAGCGGACAGCCTCGGAGTCGATCATCAACCCGCTCGACGAATACGCCATCGAGCAGGCGCTGCGGCTTGCCGACGATGGCAGGGTCGAGAGCGTCGCCTATCTGTCGATGGGCCCGGAACAGGCGACAGAGGCACTCCGCCGCGCCCTGGCGATGGGTGGCGATGAGGCATACCTGGTGACCGATGAGGCCCTCGCCGGCGCGGATGAATGGGCGACTGCGCGGGTCCTCGCCGCCGCGCTCGACAAGCTCGCGCCGGAGGTCGCGCTGATGGGCATGGCGTCCGATGACGCACGGGGGTCGCTGGTGCCCGGCGCCGTGGCCGCCATGCGCGGCCTGCCGCTCCTCTCTTACGGCTCTGAGCTGCGCCTGGACGACGGAGTGGCCCGCATTCGGCGTCTCTCTTCGGCGGGCTTCGAGATCTGGGAGTCTCCGCTCCCCGCGGTCGTGAGCGTCACCGACCAGGTCGGGGAGCCGCGCTACGCCAGCCTGAAGGGCATCATGGCCGCCAAGCGCAAGCCGCTCGAAACCTGGGGCCTGGCCGACCTCGGGCTGACGGCCGTCGAGCTGCGGGGCGCGGCGTTGACCCGGGTGACCGCCGCGCAGCCTCCTGAAGCTAAGCCGCCAACCGAGCGAATCGAGGGGATTGCTCCCGACGAGGCGGCCGCGAAGGTCGCTGACTGGCTGCAGGCGCGGAGGCTCGTCTGATGTCGAGCGACATCTTCTTCCTGGCCGAGTACGCGGACGGGGCGGCGAGTCGCAGCGCGATCGAGCTGGCGACCGGCGCCGCCGACCTGGCACAACAGAGTGGGGGGGCCGCCGTCGCTCTCGCCTATGGTCCCGGAGCGGCCGATGCGGCCGGCCTGGGCACGTATGGCGCGCATCGCGCGATCATGCTCGGGGATGAGGAGAGCCCGGCGGTCAGCTTCGCGGCGTCGGTGGTGGCTGTCGTCCGAGACACGCAGCCCGTTGCCGTGCTCGCCCCCGCGACCCCGAACGGGCGCGATCTGGCGGCCGCGCTCCTGGGTTCCCTCGAGCTGCCGGCCTTTGGCCCGGTCCGATCCGTTGAGTTGGTTGACGGCCGCGTGCGCAGCGAGCAGGCCACGCTGCAGGGCAGCGTGATCACCACCAGCGAGCCGGCCGAGGGGGTGGCGGGCCCCGCCGTGCTGCTCGTGCTGCCGAGCACCTTCAGTCCGCAGGAGCGAGCCGGGAGCGCGGAGCTGGTCCAAGCCCCGGCGGCCGAGAAGGGCCCCTTCGCGAAGGTGAGCGTCGTCGAGCGTCATCCAGCCGAGGCTCGGGTCGCCAACCTCGAAGAGGCGAGTGTGATCGTCGCCGGCGGGCGCGGCGTTGGCGGAGAGGCGGGCTTCGAGCTTCTGCAGCAGCTCGCCGACGCGCTCGGCGGGACTGTGGGCGCCAGCCGAGCCGCGGCGGACGCTGGATGGGTCCCGTACCAGCTCCAGATCGGTCAGACTGGCAAGGTTGTGAAACCAGCCCTCTACATCGGCTGTGGGATCTCTGGCGCGATTCAGCATCGTGTCGGGATGCAGACTGCGGAGCACGTGGTCGCCATCAACAAGGATCCGGACGCGCCCATCGGCGAGTTCGCAGACCTCTTCGTGGTGGGAGACCTGTTTGCAATCGTGCCGAAGCTGATCGAGCAGATTCAAGCCCGGAAGGGAAGCTGACCAATGCTCATTCGCTCGTTCGTTGGCGTGGCGCTCGGGCTGCTCAGCACTCCGGCCGCTTGGTTCCGTGGCGGGCGAGGTCGGCGTCGCCGACGTTTCGGGCAGGGGAAGGAGCTGGCCGCCTACCGAAACGAGCTGTTCGAAAGGACCCAGCGAATCGACGTGGTGGTGGGTGGCCTGGCCGAGTCGGTCGACGCCCTGCGGCGGCGTGAGCTCGAGGTGGATGACGCGCTGTCACGGCTCTCCGCGGCCGAGGACGAGCTCGATACGGCCGCAGACGAGCTGCGCGCGATGCTGGCGCCCGAAGAGCTGCATGCCCTGCATGTCGAGTACGAGGCGAACCTGGAGCGGGCGTTGCGCGGCATCGTCACCGCCGAGCGCGGCTGCGGGATCACACGCCTGCCGCACCGGCCCCCCGAAGACGAGGAGCCCTTCATCTACTACAAGCGCGGCTACCTCAACCTGATCCATGCCCGGCTGCGCATGCAGGAGCTCGCCGAGATCCTGCTCGCGTGGGAACCGGGCAAGCCGGCCGAGGCGAGCGTCTCGGCGCGGCTGCGCGGCACCTAGCCGCAGCTAGACGAACTCCGGGAGAAACTCCCGGTTCGCCTCCAGCAGGGCCGCCAGCAGGGGCTCCGGCTCGACATAGGGACCGACGAGCGGGTTCGCGATCAGGGCGCGCAGGGCGGTGTCGCGATCGCGGGTTCGAAGCGCCTCGAGGACCAACCGTTCGTAAGCCTTCACTCGCAGGACCAGGTCGCGCACCTCGTCGATCATCGGCTGCTGGGGGAGCGGATGAGCCCCGTCGCGGTCGATCCGGGCGGGGATCTCGACCACGGCGTCGTCGGGAAGATCGGAGAGGGCGCCCTGGTTGCGCAGGTCAACCACCTGCACGTCGCCCCGCCCATCGGCCAACGATGCCATCAGCTGCGCGGCGGCTTCGCTGTAGTAGGCGCCGCCGCGATCCGCGAGCAGCGCTGGCTTTTCGGCAAGGTTCGGATCCCGATACAGCTCCAGCAGTCGGGTCTCGATCGCCATCACATCCGCGGCGCGCGAGTGACCTTCGCGCTGCTCGCGTAGCACCTCGTCGAACAGGTAGTAGTAGCGCAGGTAATAGGAGGGGATAGCGTGCTGGCGACGCATTACCTCCAGCGGGATACCCATCTCCCTTGCCAGCTCCGGGCCATCGCTGTCGAGCATCTCCGGAAGGCGGTCGACCCCACCGACGCGAACAGCGCGTTCCCAGCTCAGATGATTGAGGCCGACATGCTCGAGCTCGACCTCCTCGGGGCTCACTGAGAATCGCTCCGCGAACCGCCGCTGCAGGCCGATCGCCACGTTGCACAGCCCGAGCGCGCGATGCCCGTCATCGAGCAGCGCCTGTGTCACGATGCCAACCGGGTTCGTGAAGTCGACGATCCATGCACCGGGAGCCGCTCGCCGCCGCACCTCCTCAGCGATCTCCAGGACCACCGGGACCGTGCGCAGCGCCTTGGCGAAGCCGCCGGCGCCCGTCGTTTCCTGGCCGATCGTCCCGAAGCGGACCGGCAGGGTCTCGTCCACGAGGCGCGCCGCCTGGCCGCCGACCCGCAGCTGGAGCAGCACGAAGTCGGCGCCGTCGAGGGCGGCATCGCGATCGTCGGTCACCACCAGCTGCCCCGGCCATTCCAGCCGCCGCAGCATCCGGCTCGCGAGACCGCCGACCACTTCTCGCCGCGTTGGATCCGTGTCGAGCAGGACCAGCCCCTCGACGGGGAATCGATCGGCGCGGTTGGCGATCCCTTCTACCAGTTCTGGGGTGTACGTGCTGCCTCCGCCGACGACCGTGACCTTGATGCCCATCGCGCCTCCAGCTCGCGCCACAGAAACTTGACAAACCTGTTTCGGTTGGGCGAGGATTAGTTATAACGTTATCACTAATCGGCGGCGCGGCAACCCGGCATCTCCTCCCGATTTCGTGAGGCCGTATGGCACGGTTCCACCTCGAGCTTGGGCCGATACCACTCCACCACCAGGTCTACCTCGACCTCGTGGCGGCGTTGGATGCGGACGAATGGGCGCCCGGCGACCGGCTTCCAACCGAGCGTGAGCTCGCCCGTCGCTATGGCTGCAGCCTGATCACCGTCCGCCGCGCGCTCGGTGAGCTGGCGCGAGAGCAGCGCCTGGAGCGAACGCGAGGGCGCGGCACCTTCGTGCTGCCACTGCGCATCGAGCGCGACCTGGCGGGCACCATGAGCTTTTCCGAGGAGATGCAGCAACGCGGCTTCGATCCCGCCACCCGGGTCCTCGCGGCGCGGCCGGAGCCGGCCACTGAATCCGTGGCGGCGGCCCTGCAGCTCCCAATCGGCGCTCCGACCCTCTACTTCGAGCGCCTGCGATTGGCCGACGGCGAGCCCCTCCTGCTCGAGCAGGTCCATCTGCCCGCGGACCGGTTTCCCGGGCTGCTCGCGTCCGATCTCGAGCACAACTCCCTTTACGACCTGCTCACGGAGCGCTACGCGACCCCGATCGCGCGCGTCCGCGAGGCGCTGGAGCCGGTCCTGCTGCGCCGCCGCGACGCCGAGCTGCTGAAGCGTCCCGCCCGGAGCCCGGCACTCCTGGTCGAGGGGATCGCCTACAGCACCGACGGGACGCCAATCGAGTTCGGGCGCACCTATGTCCGCGGCGACCGCACGCGCTACTACGTGGAGCGGGTGGTCGTCCGCGCCAGCTGGCTGTCGGAAGGCTCGACGGCGATGCGGGCCGGCCCTGTGCGGGTCGATGCCGCCAGCTGACGAGGGGGAGGGAGAGAAGAAGCGCAATCCGCACGTCCCGTCGACCGTGAAGGTTCCAGATCTGACAGCGAGGTAGCCCCGATGCACAGACGAGTCACCAGTCTCACCGCAGTGCTCGCGACCCTGTCCCTGGTCCTCTCGGCCTGTGGCAACTCGGCGACGACAAGCCGGGCGCCCGGAAGCAGCGGGCTCGCTGCGGGCCAGGTGGAGATCAAGTGGTTCTGCTGCCTCGGGGGAGGCGACGCGCCGGAGCAGGTCGCCGTCGAGAAGAAGGTCGCGGCCGACTTCACCGCGGCGCACCCCGACATCAAGGTCACCTTCGAGGCAGTGCCCTATGACGGCGCTCGTGATGCGCTGGCGACCGAGATCGGTGCCGGAAATGCGCCCGATATCGTCGGGCCGGTCGGGATCGGCGGCGCGGAGGCCTTCCACGGCCAGTGGCTTGACCTGACCGATCTCATCGCCAAGAACAACTACGACCTGAGCCAATTCCCGTCCAATATCGTCGATCTCTACAAGCTCGAAGAGGGTCAGGTCGGCATCCCGTTTGCGATCTATCCATCCGCCCTCTTCTACAAGCGCAGCCTGTTCGAGGAGGCAAATCTCCAAGAACCGCCCCACAAGTACGGCGACCCGTACACACTCGACGGCAAGCAAGTGGAGTGGAACTACGACACGGCGCGTGAGGTCGCACTCCGACTGACGGTGGATAAGAACGGCAAAGACGCCACCCAGGTCGGCTTCGATCCAAAGAAGATCGTGCAGTACGGCTTCGAAGCGCAGCGCGACGATATCCGTGGCTTGGGCGCCTACTTCGGGGGAGCGTCGCTGGCCAGCACCGATGGGAAGAAGGTGCAGATCCCGGCGCCATGGCTCGACGCATGGAAGTGGTGGTACAACGGCATGTGGAAGGACCACTTCATCATGACCGGCCCGGTCTACAACAGCACCGAGTTCAACGGCGGCGGCTACCCGTTCTTCACCGGCAAGGTGGCCATGAGCCAGAACTTCCTGTGGTCCACGTACGGCGTCGCGGACGCCGGCGACGACTGGGATTTGGCCGCGTCGCCCGCCTACAAGGGGAAGGCGAGCGCCGCGTTCAACGCCGATACGTTCCGGATCATGAAGACCACCAAGCATCCGAATGAGGCCTTCCAGGTGCTCAGCTATCTCCTCAACGAGGGCTCGAACGAGCTCCTCCAGGCGTATGGTGGAATGCCGGCCCGAGAGAAGGAGCAGGCTGCCTTCTTCGAGACACTCGGAAAGAGCGAAGGGTTCCCGGCCAAGGTCGACTGGCAGGTGGCGATCGACGGCATCGCGCAGGCCGACCAGCCGAACTTCGAGGCGAATCTGCCCAAGTACAACGAGTCCCTCGACCTGCTGGTGAAGTACCGCGAAAAGTGGTGGTCAAAAGCAGGGCTCAACATCGACCAGGAGGCGTCCACCTTGAGGGACGAGCTCCAGGCGATCTGGGATCGGTGAGGATCCAGTCTCCGCATCCGGGTCTCCGCGCGTCGAGCGACCGCGGAGGCCCGTCGTCGACCCGGAGGCCTTAATGACGATTCGGGGCCGTCGCAGCTCCGCGCTGGCCCGCCGTGAGGCGGCGTGGGGCCTTCTCTTTCTGTCCCCCTGGATCATCGGGTTCATGGCGTTCACGCTGATCCCCATGGTGGTGACGCTGGGGTTCACCTTCACGAATATCAACCTCTCGCAGGAGGAACCGCTCACCGTCGTTGGTCTCAGGAACTGGTCGGCCCTTTTGGCTGACGGAGAAGCGTGGAGCGCCCTGGGTGTAACCCTGAAGTTCGCGCTGCTGGCCCTCCCCGTCGGAGTGATCCTTCCGTTCGCTGTTGCCCTCCTGCTGAACAGCCAGTCGCTACGGGGGACCAACGCCTTCCGGGTCCTCTTCTTCCTGCCGTACGTGGTGCCATTCGTCGCGGGCGTGCTGATCTGGCAGGGAATGCTCAACAGCGACGCCGGCTGGATCAACCAGTTCGTTGGCCTGCTAGGTGTCCATGACCCGCCCAACTGGCTGCAGGACCCGACCTGGGTCTATCCCTCGCTGGTCATTATCGGGATCTGGGGCATCGGCGGGGGCATCATCGTCAACATGGCGGGGTTGCGCGGCATCCCGACCGAGCTATACGACGCCGCGCGGATCGACGGCGCCGGCTGGTGGGCGCAGCTGCGCAACGTCACGATCCCGATGATGTCGCCAGTGCTCTTCTACACGCTCATCCTGGGCGTGGTCGAGGTGCTGCAGTACTTCCTGGTCCCGCTGGTGCTCAATAACGGGACGGGGGAACCAGCCGGATCGACCCTCTTCTTCAATCTCTACCTGTACAAGAACTTCTTCGCTTTCCAGAACATGTCCTACGGCGCGACATTGGCGTGGCTCCTGTTCGGGATCACGCTGGTCATCACCCTGGCGATCTTCTGGGTCGGACGGCGCGTGGTCTACTACGCGGGCGAGCGCTAGCGGACCGATGCAAGCCCGCAGCGCCAGACAGTCGTTCGCGGTGACCTTCTTCGCCGTTGTCCTTCTCGCCGCGTTCCTTTCGCCGCTCGTTCGCGCGGCGACATACTCGATCAAGAGTCCGGAGCAGATCTCGCAGGTCAACTCGCCGATCTGGCCTGCCGATCCGCTGCAGTTCACGTATCAGGGCCGCGACTACGATGTCTACCAGGTGCCGATCGACGGCACGACTCGTTCACTGGCGCTGGTCAAGAAGGGTCGGGCCGAGAGCCAGTTCGTCGACCCCACCAAGCCCTCCGCCGGGCTGATCACCTGGCAGGGCTCCTGGCGAACACTCGAGCGAACGTGGACCTTCGCACCCAACCTGTCGAACTTCGTCGATGTCTGGAACCTGATCAACTACCCGCGTCTGCTCTTCAACACGATCGCCCTGGCCCTGATCGGGATGATCGGCACGCTCATCTCGTGCACGCTGGTGGCCTACGGCTTCGCGCGTTTTCGATTCCGTGGCAAAGGGCTGCTCTTCACGCTGTTGATCGCCACCATCTTCCTGCCCGCCGCAGTCACCGTCATCCCCACCTACACGATCTTCGTCAAGCTCGGCTGGGTCGGGACCTGGCTGCCGCTGCTGGTGCCGGCCTTCTTCGCCAACGCGTACGACGTCTTCCTGCTGCGCCAGTACCTGCTCACGATCCCGCGCGAGATGGATGAGGCGGCGGCGATCGACGGCGCCGGCCCATTCCGGACGCTCCTCTCCGTGATCGTGCCGCAGGCGTGGCCGGTGATCGGGGCGGTCGCCATCTTCCATATCGTCTACTCGTGGAACGACTTCTTCGGACCTCTCATCTACCTCTCCTCGAAGGAGGAACTGCAGCCACTGGCGGTGGGGCTGTCGCGCTTCAATGGGGTTCACTACCGCAATCCGGCGCTGATCCAGGCCGGCACGCTGATGACCCTCATCATTCCGGTCCTCATCTTCCTCATCTTCCAGCGCGTCTTCACCAGGGGGATCGTCATCACCGGGGTGGAGAAATAGCAGCCTCGTTCCGGGTCGCCCTGACCTTCGACGCCGAGCACCCGGATCGGCCCACCAGCAGCGATGCGCAGGCGGTCCTGGATCAGCTGGAACGGTCGGAGGTGCTCGGCAGCTTCTTCCTGCAGGGCCGCTGGGTTGAGGCATACCCACGAGTAGCGCGCAGAATTGCGGACGCCGGCCATCTGATCGGGAACCATTCCCACTACCACGCCCGCATGCCTCTCCTGACCGCCGCCGGACTTCGGGCCGACGTGCGCGCGGCTGAGTCGATCATCCGCCGTCGTGTCGGAGTTGACCCCCGCCCCTGGCTGCGTCTCCCGTTCGGCAGCGGTGAGAATGATCCGCTCCTGGCGGCGCGACTGGAAGCTCTCGGCTATCGGCACATCGGTTGGGATGTCGACGTCGCCGAGTGGCGCGCCCGCCAGAGCTCGCATCGCGTGGCCGCCGGGATCGAGGAGGGCGTGCTGTCGCACGGCGACGGCGCGATCGTGCTTCTCCACACTTGGCCCGATCCAGTGCCGGCCGCCGTCGCGGCCCTGGTGCCACGGCTCCGCAAGGCGGGCGTCAGCTTCGTGCGCCTCGACGAGCTGGCCGCTTGACGCGGGAGTCGGCCGCCATGCTCGCCGTGGACGGCGGCAACTCCAAGACAGATGTCGCCCTGGTCGCCCGCGACGGGGCGCTGCTGGCGCTGGTGAGCGGGCCAAGCGTCTCGCACCAGGAGGTCGGGCTGGAGACCGGCATCAGGCGTCTCGCCGAGATGGCAGCCGACGCGCTGCAGCGGGCAGGCGTGGAGAGACGGCCTGCCATCGGCGTCTACTGCCTGGCCGGGGCCGACCTGCCCAGGGACCTGCGCATGGTCAGCGGCGCCCTGGAGGCCGCCGGTCTGGCCGATGTGACCCTGGTCCGCAACGATGCGTTCGCCATCCTGCGGGCCGGCGCTCCCCGCGGCAGGGGCGTGGCGGTGATCTGCGGCGCCGGGGTGAACTGTGTGGCGGTGGCGCCGGACGGCAGGACCGCGCGGCTGGCCGGGCTGGGCGACATCTCGGGTGACTGGGGAGGCGGGCAGTCGATCGGCACCGACGCCCTCGGAGCCGCTGTTCGCGCGCGCGACGGGCGGGGTCCGCGCACTGCGCTCGAGCGCCTGGTGCCGGCCCACTTCAGCCTGCGCAGGCCGCTCGACGTCACGAATGGCCTATACACCGGCGCAATCGCTCAGCGGCGCATCCTGGAGCTCGCCCCGCTCGTCTTCCAGGCGGCAGCCGACGGCGATTCCGTAGCTCGCTCGATCGTCGACCGGATGGCCGACGAAATCACGGCGATGGCCGCCGCCATGCTGCGGCGCCTGCACCTCACGCGCAGCGACGCCGATGTCGTGCTCGGCGGGGGCATCTTTCGCACGCGTGAGCCGGACTTCTATGCCCGCATCGAGCGTGGCGTGGTGTCCGCGGCGCCGCGTGCCCGCGTCCATCGGCTCACGGCGCGGCCGGTGCTCGGCGCGGCGCTGCTGGGCCTAGACCGGCTCAACGCCGGGGCGCGGGCGGAATGGCGACTGCGCGAGGCCTTCGCGTCCAGTTGATCCCATATCTTGTGGTAAGATGCTCCGCGGTACCACTACTGGTATAGTCCGCAGCGGGGAGCACCAATGCGCTGTCCACGGTGTGAGGCCGAGGGAACTCGGGTCATCGACTCGCGTGACCTGGAGGCCGGAAGTACGATCAGGCGCCGCCGCGAATGCGAGGCGTGCACGTATCGGTTCACCACCTATAAACGCCCTGAAGGCGCGCGGTTGACCGTCCTCAAGCGCGACGGGACGCGCCAGGACTTTGATCGCGACAAGCTGCGCGCCGGGCTCATGAAGGCCCTCGAAAAGCGCCCGGTGACGCTGGCGCGGGTCGAGCAGGCGGTCGACGAGATCGACGCCAATCTGCGGGCTCGCGGCGATGCCGAGGTCACGAGCAAGGAGGTTGGCCGACTGGCGACCGATGCGCTGCGCGACATCGACCAGCTGGCATACATTCGCTTTGCATCGGTCTATCACTCGTACGAGGACATCGGGACCCTGAAGCGCGAGGTGGATCGGCTCATCAAGCAGCGGCAGGGCAGCGACGAGTGATCCTCTCGGACCGTGATATCCGGGCCGAGATCGCGGCGGGCCGGATCGTGATCGACCCCTACACCCCCGATGCCGTGCAACCGTCCAGCGTCGACCTGCACATTGACCGCCGCTTTCGTGTCTTCCGCAACACGCGCTATCCCTTCATCGACGTGCGGGTTCACCAGCCCGACCTGACCGAGCTGGTCGAGATCACCGACGACGAGCCGTTCATCCTCCATCCTGGCGAGTTCGTGCTCGGTTCGACGCTCGAGCGGGTGGCTCTGCCCGACGACCTGGTCGCGCGCCTCGAGGGAAAGTCCTCGCTGGGCAGGCTTGGGCTGCTGATCCATTCCACCGCCGGCTATGTCGATCCCGGCTGGGACGGCAATTTGACGCTCGAGCTCTCCAACGTGGCGAACCTGCCGATCACGCTCTACCACGGAATGAAGATTGGCCAGATCAGCTTCCAGCGACTGAGTTCGCCGGTCGAGATCCGCTACGGGGACGAGCGGATTGGTTCCAAGTACCGCGGCCAGCGGGACCCGACCGCCAGCCTGTACCATCGCGACTTCGAGCGTGGCCGGGTGCTGCGCTAGCAGGATCGCCAAGGAGGCGCGGTGCCCCGCCCGCTCCACGAGATCTCGGCGCCGCAGCTCTACGCGGGAGGCGTGTCGGTGCGCGTGGTGCGCGCCGGGTGGTTTCGGCCCGACGCGGGCGGCTTCTTCGGGGTGGTGCCGCGGCCGCTCTGGTCGCGTTTCACGGAGGCGGACGAGCGCGGCCGGCTCGAGCTGCGCCTCAACCTGCTGCTGATCGAGGCCGCCGGAAAGCGAATCCTGGTCGAGACCGGCACCGGCGTGCGCATGACCGATCGCGACCAGGAGATCAAGGGGGTCGAGGGCGGCGACCCGGCGGCCGCGCTGCGCGCGGTTGGGGACGATCCCGGGACGATCGACTACGTGGTCCTCAGCCACCTCCACTACGACCATGCCGGCGGAATGGTCGACCGATCCGGTCAGCCGCTCTTCCCGCAGGCTCGCTACGTGGTGCAGCGTGACGAGTCCGAAGCCGCGCACGGCGACGAGCTGCGGCTGCAGGGAATCATGGAGGTCGAGCAGCTCGAGGCGGTCCGTGCCGCCAACCAGCTGGCCGAGGTGAATGGCGAGGTCGAGCTGGTCGAGGGCGTCAACCTGCTGCGCACCGGTGGACATACACGTGGCTCGCAGGCCGTGCTGATGGGCTCGGCTCACGGCGGCGGACGGGCCGAGGATCCCCACGAGCGGGCGATCTTCTGGGGCGACCTGATCCCGCCCCGCTGGCAGCTGCCGGTGCGCTGGACAAGCGCCTTCGACGACTATCCGATCGACGCCATCGAGGTGCGCAACGCGCTCGTGGCCCGGGCCGCGGCCGAGAGCTGGTGGTGCTACTTCACCCACGATCCCGGCGACCTGCCGATCCAGATCGAGCGCACTGAGAAGGGCAGCTACCGGCCGCGCGGCTCCTAGTCGGGTACCATTCCACGCGCCATCTTTGACCGCATCCTGGAGGACACCCTCTTGTTCGACCTGCGCGACGTGCTGCGCCGCAGCACTTTCCTGATCCTGATTGGCCTTGTATCCGTGAGCTTGGTCGCCTGCGGCAGCGGTGGGTCGAGCGCGGGCACAACAGTGGGAACCGTGACTGTGAGCGGGGGCAAGGTCGCCGTCTCCGCCGACAAGCTCAAGTTCGACGCCACGACGATCAAGGCGAAGGCCGGTGAGGCGTTCACGATCACGTTCACGAACAAGGAGGGGCAGCCACACAACGTGGCCGTCTACCGCAGCAAGGGCGGCGACAAGATCGTCCGCGGCAACATCATCTCGGGTCCCGACAAGAGCGACGAGATCTCGGTGCCCGCGCTGGAGGCGGGCACGTACTACTTCCGGTGCGACGTGCACAGCGATATGAACGGATCGGTCGTCGTCAGCTGACCGCGTCGGCGGCGCCGCTGTCGCGCAAGCTTGGGATCCGTCCCGGGGGGCGGGTCGCCGCGCTGGGCGCCCCTGCCGAGTTCGTCGACCTGGTGGGCTCGTTGCCGCCCGGCGCCCGACTGGTCACCCGCGCCGGACCGCGCTCGGACGTGATCGTGCTGTTCGCGACGCGCGGCGCGGACCTTGCCGAGCGCTTCGGCGCAGCCCTGCCCTCGCTGGCGGTCGACGGCGGGCTGTGGCTGGCGTACCCAAAGCAGACGTCGGGCGTGGCGACGGATCTGACGTTCGCCTCGGTCCAGCAGCTCGGGCTCGACGCGGGGCTGGTCGACAACAAGAGCTGCGCCATCGACGCTACCTGGACCGCGCTCCGTTTCGTGGTCCCCCTGGCCAAGCGTCGGACGTGGGCGGGCTAGCCGAGCAGCTCGTCGACGATGGCGACCATCGTCTGCGGGTCAAGCGGACCGATCACTTCGCGCACGACCATTCCATGAGCGTCGATGAAGTAATGGCGCGGAAGCCCGTCCCTGGTCGCCCACCGGTAGTAGTTCTCCAGGCGTGGGTCGAGCAGGATCGGGTAGTGAATGCCGTAGCGCGCGGCGAAGCCGGCCGCCGCGTCCCGCCCCTCGCCCCAATCCACGCCAAGGATCAGCAGATCGTCCGGATGCTCCTCCGCCAGGCGCTGCATGGCGGGCATCTCCGTTCGGCACGGCTCACAGTTGGTGGCCCAGAAGTTGACCCATACCAGCCGGCCCTGCCCATCAGCCAGGGTCCACTGTCGTCCCTCGAGGTCCTTGCCCGCGATGGCCGGGGCTGGCTTGCCGATCAGCGGTGAGTCCACGAGCGCCTGTGGGCGCACCGCGAGGGGCCAGACGGCGAGGACGGCGAGGCCCAGCCCGATCGCGACGATCAGTCCTGCCCAGACCAGGCTGCCGCGCCGGGCACGGCGCGTCGGCGGCATCGGACTAGCGGGCGTTCAGGCTGCGGATGAGGGCGCGCAGATCGGGGCCTGCGATCGGCGCCTCGAGGCGGTCGATCCCGTCGACGGCGATCACCGGGATGCGATGGCCGTAGCGCATCAGCAGCTCGTCTTCGGGCTCGATATCGACGGTCGCGTAGCTCTCGGGTCCCAGCATCTCATCGAGGGAGACGCCAACCTCCTCGCAGAGGTGGCAGCCGGGGCGGGCATAGAGGATGACGCGCGGCTGGCTCGGCACGCGGCCGATGATACGGTAGGATGCGGCCGGCGCCGCCCCCGTAGCTCAGTGGATAGAGCGCCGCCGTCCTAAGGCGGGCGTCGGGGGTTCGAATCCCTCCGGGGGCACCAT
>JALYSK010000094.1 GCA_030854805.1 Chloroflexota bacterium
TCGCCTGCCCGTGCGCCTTGGGATTGGCGACGCCAACTGCGATCATGGTCGGCACCGGTAAGGCTGCCGAGCACGGCATCCTCATCCGCGGCGGCGAGGCGCTGGAGCAGGCACGTCGCATCGATACGGTCGTCCTTGACAAGACGGGGACGCTTACGCGCGGCCGCCCAGCCGTGACGCGGCTGGTCCCAGTGACCGGAACGAGCGAGACAGAGCTCCTGAAGCTGGCCGCGGCCGCCGAGGTCGGATCCGAGCACCCGCTTGGGGAGGCGATCCTGGTGCGCGCCCGAGAGGTCCAGCTGGATCTTCCCTCGGCCACCGAGTTCGAGTCGGTTCCCGGTAAGGGCATTCGCGCCTCGCTGAATGGTCGAACGGTGACCGTCGGCAACAGGGCATTCCTCGATGCTGATCGGCTCCAGATCGGGGAACTGGCGGCGATCGCGGACGAGCTGGCCACTGAGGGCGCCACGCCGATGTTCGTGGCGGCCGAAGGAAAGCTGCTCGGCATCATCGCCGTGGCAGACACGTTGAAGGCCGAGTCGCCGCAAGCGGTGGCCGAGCTCGAGGCGCTGGGTCTCGAAGTATGGATGCTCACCGGCGACAACCGGCTCACCGCCGAAGCCGTAGCACGCCAGGCGGGCATCAGTCGGGTACTGGCCGAGGTCCAGCCCGATCAGAAGGCCGACAAGGTCCGGGAGCTACAAGCGGGCGGCAAGACAGTGGCCATGGTCGGCGACGGCATCAATGACGCGCCGGCGTTGGCACAGGCCGACCTGGGCATCGCCATCGGCACGGGTACCGATGTTGCCATGGCCGCGTCGGACATCACCTTGATCGGCGGTGACCTGCGCACGATCGTCACCGGCATCGCGCTCTCCCGCAAGACGGTCGGCGTCATCAAGCAGGGGCTGTTCTGGGCGTTTGGCTACAACGTCGTGCTCATTCCCGTCGCCATGGGGCTGCTGTATCCGTTCTTCGGGATCCTTCTGAACCCAGTCATCGCGGCGGCCGCAATGGCAATGAGCAGCGTGAGCGTCGTCACCAATGCGTTGCGCCTTCGCTCGTTCCGCGCACCCGAGAGCCCCGAACAGATCCTCCATCCGCCGTTGATGGAGCGGGTGCGCGAGTACGGATACCTGGCAGGGATCGCCGCCATCGCGATCGTACTGGGCGGTGCGGCCCTCTTCCTGGCCAACCCCGCTCGCGAGGACACGCCCCTACCCATGGCGGACCACGCTCAGATGGGATCGGCCGGCCGCGGCAATTCATAAGGTGGCCGGCATGGTGCTCGTCACCGACCTAAACGAGTAGGACCGAGGAGATCCACCGATGGCACAGGAGATGGCGACCGATCCGGTATGCGGGATGCAGGTCGACGCGGCCCAGGCCCAGGCGAAGGGGCTGAAAGCCGAGCACAACGCCCAGACCTACTACTTCTGCGGCAAGGGCTGCATGCTCGAGTTCAACGACGATCCCGAGCGCTACCTCTCGCCTGACTACCAGCCGTCGATGTAGTTGGCGCCGATGGATCCGGCACACCTGCCGCCGCTTCGTCTGAAGGTCATGGACGATGGCGCCCTGCAGCTGCGGGGCGACCTGAGCAAGATCCGGGTCGTCGACGGCGAGGGCCATCCATTCGATTTCGGAGAACACCGCACCGTACTCCTATGCCGCTGTGGCCAATCGCAGAACAAGCCGTTCTGCGACAGCAGCCACCTCCGTACCGGCTTCATATCGTCGGTGCGCGTGGACCGCCAAGAGCCATTACCAGAGGACAGCATCGATGGGTGATCACGACCACGGCCCCGCGCACGATCCTCATCATCACGACGACGGTGGCGATGCCATTTGCCCCGTGTGTGAGATGAAGGTCAGCAGGGCGACTTCTCCGGGCCGGGAGTACGAAGGGGAGACCTACTACTTCTGCAATGAGTCGTGCGCGCGCGCCTTCGACCAGGAGCCGGCCGAGTACGCGGTCGGCTGATGGAGTCCTCGGTGCGGCGGCCTGACCCGACAACGACCTCTGCCCGCCGCAGCGAGGTGCGCGGGGATGAGCGCGCCGCGCTGGTCGCGCGCCTCCGCCGCCTTGAGGGTCAGGCCCGTGGCATCTCGGAAATGGTCGCTAAGGAGCGAGAAACGCTCGACGTACTGCAGCAGTTCAGCGCCATGATGGCTGCAGGTCGCGAGGCCGCCCTCGCCTTCGCCCGGCTCCGTCTCCGAGACTCCCTTGCTGAGAAGCTGGATGACGAGGCGACAGTTGATGACCTGCTGACGGCGATTGAGCCCCTTCTCGGCCGCGCCACTCGGCTCCCGTGAACCAGGGCGAGCACGCATCGCAGACGCGGGACAGCGCGCCCATGAAACCACTACGGCGGCAAGGTCTTGCGCGACGCCGCGCGAACCCGGCTCGGTGGACCGCCAGCCGGGAGGGTCTGCTCGGCAAGGACTCAGCGTAGGGTCCTGATAAAGCAGGTTCGGCCTGCCGCCATCGCGGTGCCGGGCGAGGAAGACCGCGGTGTCGGGGAGGGCGTCCCTGTACCGCACCGCGGCCTCAATACCAGGCCGCGCGCCATTTGCGAAGCTGTTCGATCTCGCTGGTCTGCGCCGCGACGATGTTCTGTGCCAGGCCGCGGATCTCCTGGCGATCGGTCCGTGCGAGGACAATCTCAGCCGCCTCCACCGCCTGCTCATGGTGCTGGATCATTGCGTCGATGAACAGGCGGTCGAATGGGTCGGCGTCGCGCAGGCCGTCCACTTCGGCGGTCATGTCCATCGTGCCGCCACTCATCGAATGCCCGGCAGGCGACATGCCGGGCAGCATCGGCATCTCCGCCATCGAGGGGGTGTTCGAGCTACCGAACCATTCCTGGCGCCACTTCTTGAGCTGCGCGATTTCGGCTGACTGCGCACCGATGATCTCGTCGGCCATTTGGCGCAGCTCGGGATGCTCGGCGCGGTCCTGCGCGATCTCGGCCATGGCGATCGCGGATTCATGATGGGGCACCATCATGTCGATGAAGTCGCGATCGATCGAGGCATCCTGGCCCGCGTTTCCGCTGCAGCCGGCGACGACCATGGCCGACGTGACAAGCGCCAACAACGTCGCCGATTTCGGAATCTGTCGCACGGGTTGGGACTCCTTATGACTTGCGCGTCGGAGATTCCAGGCGGAAGCGGGGCGTGACGGCCCCGATGCCCAGCGCATAGCCCAGCAGCAGGCCGACCACCGCGAGGATCCAGTGCAGCGGATGACCGAATCGGTGGTCGGCGGTGCCGATATAGGTCAGCAGGCCCGCCAGACCGGCGCTCACGATCGCGATCTCCCACGCGCTTGAGACGATGCGCCGTTCGGGCGCGCCGGTCGGGGTCACCGGTCGATGTCGTCGCGCCTGAGTCGCGACCTCTCCTCGCCAGCGCCAGATCAGGAGGCCGCCAGCGACAGCACTGCCGGTCACCGCGATGACCAGCCACAGCGGCCTGCCGACCCCTTCGACGCCCGCCGCCAGAGCGGCGGACACTAGACCGACCGTCACGGCGAGGACAGCCAGGACTGTGCCGGCATCGCTCAGAAAGACGGACAGCACTGAGCCTTGGAAGCGATCGGCTCGACGCCGCAGCACCACCGCACCCACGCCGAGTAACCCAGCCAGGGTCAGACCGGCAACACCAAGGACGGGCTGCGCCCGATCACCGACAAGCCACTCCATCTCGCCCTCCAGCGGAGACCACTACACCACTGTCGTAGGGGCGAGCATAGCGCAACATCCCGCGGCGACGGCGTCTGTTAGCCTCCCCGCAAATGACCGAACGTTCTCCGCGCTTGAGTGAACCCTCGGTGGCGACCGTGCTCGGTCCGCTCGGGGCAGCGGTCATGCGCGTGCTGTGGTCGGGAGGCGAGGTGACCCTGAGCTCGCTGATCGAGCGGCTGTCCACTGAGCGCCGCACTCCCGCTTATACCACCGTCACGACGATCCTCACGCGGCTGCGGGAGCGAGGTCTGGTGGACCGCACGCGCCGCGGCCGCGAGGCGGTGTACCGAGCGTCGATGTCGGAGCCTGAGCTCATCGAGACGAGCAGCAGCCGCGCCGTCGATGAGCTCATTGCGCGGTATGGTGCCTCAGCCATGCGCCACTTCGCGGAGCGGCTGGCGGATGCCGATCCCGAACTGCAGCGCGAGCTGGCCGCCCTGGCCCAGAGCCGCAGTCGGCACGAGCAAGCGAAGAGATGATGCGTTTCGGTTCGGGGCTCCCACTCGCATTCGCCCCGATCGCCATGGTTGCGCTCTGCGCGGCGGCCGCGCGCGCCATCGGGGGCGACCCGATGCTGGCCGCCGAACTTGGGCTGGCGTTGCTCATCGGGGTATGGCTCACCCTCCTCGTCAAGCGGGCGGGAGCGGCAGTCAGCGGCCAGCGCCAGCTCGAGCGGGGGGCAAAGCG
>JALYSK010000112.1 GCA_030854805.1 Chloroflexota bacterium
GTCCTGCCCGGTGCCTCGAGGGGGCTTGTCGGGCCTGCCGATCGCTGCGATCCAGCGCCCATCCGGACTCCAGGCCGGAGCGGACCAGTACTCGTCCGCGCGACCGGGAGAGAGGCGCGACGTGGCCCTGCTGTTGAGATCGAGCAGGTAGATGTCCTGGCGCCATGTCAAGTCTGCGTCCCGGTGTCGGTCGGAGGCGAATGCCATCCGCTTACCATCGGGGCTCCAGGCGGGGTTGCCATCGTGGCTCTCGCCGCTGGTCAGCCGATCGGCCACTCCGCCGGCCACATCCACCAGCCACAGGTTCTGGTACCGATCGTCGACGAAGCCGATCCCGTTGAACTGGTAGCGGAGCCTATCGATCAGTCGCGTGTCGGGTTCCGGCGGTTCGCCGGGGGCGCGCTCGGGCTTACGAGGGGCATCCGCCCGGGTCGCGGCGCTGACGACGCACAGGCGCTTCGCGTCGGGACTCCACGCGATCCCCTCGACGTCGCGCGGCAGGCTGGTCAGCTGGCGCGCCTCGCCGCCGTCGGCGAAGGGGAGTAGCCAGACCTGTGTGGCGCCCAGCTTGGGAGCCTCCGCCTTGCCCGGCTGCTGTCCGCCGCCGCCCGCCTGCAGGACGGACCCGCGGTCGGAGAGGAAGGCGATCGTGCGGCCGTCCGGACTCCAGCGCGGGGTCGCGTCGCTCTTCGATCCGACCGTGATCTGGCGGGCCGGTGCCGAGCCGTCGGCAGGCACGACCCAGAGGGAGGAGCGGTAGCCATCCTTGTTCGGCGCGACGCTCTTCACGGCGAATGCCACCAATCGGCCATCTGGCGAGAGCGAGAGATCGGTCGGTACCCGGAGCTGGTAAAGATCCTCCGGTCGCGGCGCACGGGGCATCGGTCGATCAGTCTCCTGCTGCGAACGTTCAGGCGAGGTTCTTAGTCTAGCTAACGACCGTGGTCGATTCCGTCTGCGTGGGAGAGAGCCAAGAACTCACCAGTTGGTGGCGGTCGAGCGCTCCGTCGCGCCCACCGACTCGAGCCAGCGCTCGGCGTCGATCGCGGCCTTGCATCCGTCCCCCGCCGCGGTGACCGCCTGCCGGTAGCGATGGTCGTGCACGTCGCCCGCCACGAAGACCCCGTCGATGCGGGTTCCTGTCTCGCCGCTCACGATGCAGTAGCCACGCTCGTCAAGGTCAAGCTGGCCCTCGAACAGCCCGGTATTCGGCTTGTAGCCAATCGCCACGAAGACGCCCTGCAGGTCGAGCCGCGATTCCGCGCCGCTCTCCGTGTCCTTGAGGCTGACGGCGCTGACCGTCTGATCGCCATGGACCTCGGTGACCTCCTTGTTCCAGAGCACCTCGATCTTCGGATGTGCGATTGCGCGGTCCTGCATGATCTTGCTGCCGCGGAACTGGCCGCGCCGCACCAGCATCGTCACCTTCGACGCGAAGCGGGTCAGGAAGAGCGCCTCCTCGAGTGCCGTGTCGCCCCCACCGACCACGGCGATCTCGCGCTCGCGGAAGAAGAAGCCGTCGCAGGTCGCGCAGGCCGATACGCCCCGACCGCGGAAGTGCTCCTCCGACCGCAGGCCCAGCCACAGGGCCGATGCGCCGGTCGCAACGATGACCGAGTCGGCACGGTACTCGTCCTCGCCGACCCATAGCCTGAAGGGACGCTCGCGGAAGTCGACCTTGGTGACATCGCGGTCGATGATCGTCGATCCGAATCGCTCGGCCTGGTCGCGGAAGAGCTGCATCAGCTCCGGCCCCTGGATCCCCAGGGGAAAGCCGGGGTAGTTCTCGACGTCGCTGGTGATCATCAGCTGTCCCAATGGCACGTTGCCGCCGAGCACGATTGGCGCAAGGTTCGCCCGTGCGGCATATAGGGCGGCGGTCAGGCCGGCCGGCCCGGAGCCGATGATGGCGACCTTGCGGTGGCGCTCGTCAGTGTGTTCATGAGTCGACATCGTGGGCGGAATCGTGGCGGTCATTGCCCGTGCAGTCTAGCGGGAAGTCGAACGCACTCGGCCAGCACGTCAGTCGGTGGGGCCACCCGTGTCGGGTCTGTCGGCCAGCGCCCATGCCAGCGCAGCTTCGAATTCAGTGCTGCCGCCGGCCTTGCCCAGAATGCGGACATGGGGGTCGCGATGCACCATCCGAGGCAACGAGCCGATCTCGCTGCCCGTCCAGAAGATGATCGGCAACCTCGGATACCGATGACGGGTCGCCATGAAGAGCGCCGCACTGAGCTCGTGCTCGAGGCGCCAGTCGAGCACCACCGCCGCCGGGGCGTTCGCACCTCGGAGCGCCACCAGGTAGGCGTCTGAGTTGCCGAACGCGGTCGCCTGCAGCCCACCCAGCTCGCAGAGATCGCAGGCGAGCGCGGCCGCGGCCGGTTCGTCATCAACGATCCAGACCGGGCCAGAACGCTGCTCCGAGCGTCGCGGTGACGTGTCCGTCGCCGCTTCACGAAAGATCGTCACGCCGCGAAGTTCTGCATGGACCGTGCCGCCCACCTCACGGGGCGTGAGCCGATAAGCGGCCCAACTCGTACCATGAAGGCCATGGGCACCATTTCGCGCCGCCACAGCGTGACCGTCGACGTCGGTGGGGTTCTCGTCGGCGGCGATCACCCGATCGTCGTGCAATCGATGACCAACACCGACACCGGCGACGCGGACGCGACCGCCATCCAGGTGGCGCAGCTGGCGCACGCTGGCTCGGAGCTGGTGCGCGTGACGGTCAACAACGATGCTGCGGCGCAGGCGGTGCCGGTGATCCGGCGGAAGCTCGACGGCCTGGGCGTCGGGGTCCCCCTCGTCGGTGACTTTCACTACAACGGCCACCTGCTGCTGACCAAGTATCCCGAGTGCGCCGCGGCGCTCGCGAAATACCGCATCAACCCCGGCAACGTGGGCACAAAGCGGCACGACGAGCAGTTCGGGCAGATCGTCGAGGTGGCGGTCGCCAACCGCAAGCCGGTGCGCATCGGGGTCAACTGGGGCTCCCTGGACCAGCAGCTGCTGACAGAGATGATGGACGCCAACGCCGCTCTGCCGGAACCGCAGGAGAGCCGCGAGGTGATGATCGAGGCGATGATCGAGTCGGCCCTGCGCTCCGCGCTGCTGGCGGAGGAGACCGGGCTGGCTCACGATCGCATCATCCTCTCGGCCAAGGTCTCCGGCGTTCAGGATCTGCTGGACGTCTATGAGCGACTGGCGGCACGCTGCGACTACCCGCTCCATCTCGGCCTGACCGAAGCCGGAATGGGCTCGAAAGGGATCATCGCCTCGACCGCAGGGCTCTCGATCCTCCTGCAGCAGGGGATCGGCGACACCATTCGGGTCTCCCTCACCCCACAGCCCGGCGGCGACCGGACGGAGGAGGTTCAGATCGCCCAGCAGGTGCTCCAGTCGCTTGGCCTGCGCAGCTTTGCACCACAGGTCAGCGCCTGCCCGGGCTGCGGCCGCACCACCTCGACCTTCTTCCAGGAGATGGCGCGCGACATCACCGATTACCTGCGCGCGCAGATGCCGATATGGCGCGATGCCCATCCCGGCGTGGAGGAGATGAGGGTTGCCGTGATGGGCTGCATCGTCAACGGGCCGGGCGAGTCGAAGCACGCCGACATCGGAATCAGCCTGCCGGGCACGTTCGAGGAGCCGGTCGCGCCGGTCTTCGTGGACGGGGCGCTGCGGACGACCCTGCGCGGCGACGACATCGTGCCGCGCTTCCTGAGGATCCTCGACGAGTACGTCGAGCAGCGCTATCGCTCTCCGGCTAGCGCCGCGGCTCCCAGCTGAAGAAGCGGAGCGCGACCAGGACCCCGGCCACGCCCCACGCCGTCATCACGCCCAGGTCGGACCAGGCGAAGCCGTTGCCGGCGTAGACGTCGAGCATGGCATCGGCGAAATGACGGACCGGAAAGAAGCTGGAGACGGCGTCGATCCACGCGGGCGCACCCTCGAGCGGGATGAACACGTTCGAGATGAAGAGGAGCGGCAGGATGGTTGCGTTCACCACCGCCGGCGCGGCGTCCGCGTTCGGAACGAAGGCGGTCAGCGCAAGGCCCAGCGCGCAGAAGCTCGCCGCTCCGAGAACGAGCGTCAGCACCAGCTCCGGCAGATGCGTCCAGGGCACCTCGACCCCGTAGAAGATGGCACCGAAGGCGGCCACGATGACCACAAGCAGCAGGGCAATCACCACCGAGTGGACGATCCGCCCCGCGAGGTAGGCCCAGGCGGGCAGAGGCGTGCCGCGGATCCGCTTGAGGATCCCCTCGTCGCGGGGTATGGTGACGCTCATCGCCAGGTTGGTGTAGGTCGCGGTGATCACGGCAAACACGATGATCGCGGGAGTGAAGAAGCGCGAGGCCTCGTTGCTGCCGCGGCCGATCAGCACGTTGAAGATGACCATGAACATCAGCGGGAAGACGAAGGTGAAAAAGGCGGCCGCAGGATTGCGCCAGAAGGCGCGGTTCTCGAAGCGCACCTGGCGCAGCGCCAGGCCGATGCCGCTCACGCCGCCTCCGCCGAAGCGGTGAGCTGCAGATAGACCTCCTCGAGGGACGGCCTCGACACCTGGAGCCTCGCCAGCTCGATGCCGGCGGAGAGTGCCCACTCCGTGAGCTCGTGAAGCAGGTGCGTCGGCCTCTCGCTCAGGATCTCGTAGGTCGACCCGGCGCGGTGCGCCCCGAATCGATCCGGCAGTGCCAGGCTGTCGGGCAGCGAGAATCGGATGGTGCTCTGGCCGGTGTCGCGCCCGCCAAGGCTCTCCGGAGTGCCCTGCGCCACGATCTGGCCGGCGGCGATGATCGCGACCCGGTTGGCGAGCGCCTGGGCCTCGTCCATGTAGTGAGTGGTGAGGAGGATCGTCTTGCCCAGCCCCGCCAGATCACGGACCACGTCCCAGGCCTGGCGACGAGCCGATGGATCGAAGCCGGTCGTCGGCTCATCGAGGAAGAGGAGTTCGGGGTCGCCGGCGAGGGCGAGCGCGAGATCGACCCGCCGCCGTTGCCCGCCGGAGAGCTGGTTGATGCGGCGATCGCGGGCCTCCGCCAGCCCCACGAGCCCGATCACCTCGTCGACATCGCGCGGCCGCGGATAGTAGCCGGCGTACATCTCGACCGCCTCCGCAACTGTGAGGTAGCCCGGCAGCCCGGTCGATTGGAGGACGATCCCGACCCGTTCCTTCAGCCGACCCGCATGCTGGGCCGGATCGATCCCCAGCACCGAGACCTCGCCGGCGTCCCGCGCGCGGTAGCCCTCCAGGATCTCGACAGTGGTGGTCTTGCCGGCACCGTTCGGACCGAGCAGGGCAAAGACCTCGCCGCGTCCCACGTCGAGATCAAGATCGCGGACGGCCTGGATTTGCCCGTACGCCTTGCGCAGGCCGCGGACGCGGATGGCAGGGCCAGGATCGGTCATATGGAGGAGGGGGGCCGGTCAGCCTGCGGCCAGGAAGGTCCAGGCTGCCGCGACGAAGGAGAGGACCAGGAATGCGATCAGGGCGAGCGGCAGCAGCGCGACCGCCAGGTTCTGCCGCGGCTCGGGAGGTCGCTCATCCGGGAGCTCCACGATGACCCGTGATTCATCCTGGGTGACCGGGAGGTTGGTGCTCATGCTCACTCCTTGCCGAGAAGGGTGACCAGCTGCGCGCGCAGGTCGCGCGCCATCAGCTCGCCGATCTGATGCCCGACGACGATCCCATTGCGGTCGACGAAGAAGCTCTCCGGCGGACCGATGATGCCGTATCGCTGCGCGACTTCGCCGTTCGGATCCATCGCCGCCGGCCAGCGCGCCCCCATCTGCGCCATGAAGTCGCGCGCGTTCTCCGAGCGGTCGTTGAACACGATCCCGACCACCGTCAGCCCGTCGGCGGCGTGGTGCTCCACCGCCTGCTGCAGGAGGGGGAACTCGCGCACGCACGGGCCGCACCAGCTAGCCCAGAAGTTGACGATCACCGGCCGGCCACGAAGGTCGCTGAGGCGGACCGGCGTGCCGTTCAGGTCCGCCAGGGCGAACGCCGGAGCCTCTCGCCCGACCTGCGCGCCGGGCAGGCTTCCGCGTCCAGCGAGCGAGAGGCCCAGCACTGTCAGTAGCAGAAGAGGCAGCACCGCGGCCGCGATGAGATAGCCGCGCGCCAGGCGCCGCAGCTCCACGCGCGGGTGTGCGGCGCTGGCCGCCATTCGACCTCAGTGCCCCGCTGTGTCGTCGTGCGCGGCGCGCTCAATTTCGCGCCACTCGCGACCGGCGGCGCGCACCCAGGCGAAGATCGACCCGACCATCACCAGCAGCCCAGGGACCGCCAGGAAGAGATTGGCGATCGCCCCCTCGGAACGGAAGGCGAAGCCGGCCCCCAGCAGCGCGGCGCCAACCGCCAGAAGTACAGGCAGGATGCTGCCGCTCGGCAGGTGGACACCGGGCGGGGGCGTGGGGCGAGCCTGCTGCAGCCGCCCCTCGCGACTCGAGAGCGCGAATACCAGGCCCAGCACAAAGACGATCGCGATCCCGATCACGAGATAGCCGACGGTCATATCAGTCAAGGCATGAGCTCCGCTAGCGGAGGACGTAGATGGTGGTGAAGAGCGCGATCCAGACCACGTCAACGAAGTGCCAGTAGATGC
>JALYSK010000021.1 GCA_030854805.1 Chloroflexota bacterium
GCGCTGACGATTCCATTTCGAGGTTCGCGACGCCCTCGCGCCGCAGCTCCTCGGCGAGATCAGGATAACGAACCGGGAGCGTGCGCATCGCCCTTCCCTGCGGAGCGAAAAAGCCGCTTGCCGTCGCCGTCAACCCAAGGTGGTGGCGAATGCCCAGCTGGAGGCACGCATCCTCCAGCGCCCAGACCACGTCCCGGTGGGCGATGGCGGGGTACCCCGGGCGCACGTAGAAGTCGGTCGTGTTCTCAAGCCGCACTGCGCCGAGCGAGATGACGAGGTCCCCGAGGGCGATCTCCGGCTGCAGCGCCCCCGAGGAGCCGATGCGAATGAAGGTCGGGCGATC
Organism: Chloroflexota bacterium; assembly: GCA_030854805.1. The sequence goes on from JALYSK010000021.1 coordinate 344, forward strand.
AGTGATCTCCATCGTCTCGGCGAGCACGATCTCGACGTTGTCCGATCCCATCCCGGTCGACATGACAGAGAGGCGCATCCCCCGGTAGGCGCCGGTCGCCGTCGTGATCTCACGGTTGCTGTGCTCGATCTCGATTGACTCGAACCGACCCGCCACCTTCGCCACGCGCCCGGGGTCCCCGACGAGGAGGATGTGCTCGGCCAGCTCGCCGCGGGCGAGGTCGATATGGTAGGGCCGGTCGCCGTGGCGAGGAGCGTCGGACGCAGAGAGGCTGGACACGCGAAGGGTGGCTCCTGAGCGTGAGCGTGGAGTCGGCGGGAGTATACGCGCGGCTCACCCGCGCAGCCGGGGCTCCACCTCCTGCGGCTCTTCAACCAGGCGAAGCGGTGTGGGCCGAATTCCGGCCATTAGCTCGGCCGGATCACCCACCGTGATTGGCTCCTGAGGTTCAAGCGGCAATGCGAGCTCCCGGCGCCCGGCGCCAAAGAACCGCTCGAAGAGGCCTCGACGCCTAGCGAAGAGTCCCAGCCCGACAACCACGGCGCCAGCCGCGAGGAGCACGACGATGGCGGGTCCGCTTGGCTGGCCGTCGGTTCGGCGCGCGCTTGGTCGTTCCGGCTCCTCCGCTCTCGAGATCGCGCTCCCTGGCGCTGCGGCGGAGGGTGCGTGGAGCGTCGGAGCACTGGTCAGGGCGTTGCATCCGGTCACCAGCCGCCGGCCGGTCGCTGCCAGGATGCCATGCACCATGACCAGGCCTCGTCGCCCGCTTGGTCCCGCGTCAGCGCACCGCGGCTCGAGGAGGATTCTGACACCGCCCGAGACCTCGACGTACTCCGTCGCCCCCTTGACGGCCAGCGTGCCGACCAGCTGAGCCCATAGCGGGGCGGCCGACGGTCGGATGGTAAAGACGGGAGGGCTGGACGCCGCGGCGGACCGCTCCAGCCGGTCAGCCGCCCTGACGGTGATGAGCGGCAGGTGGAGCGGCGCCGGTCCCTCCTCGGCCGTTTGGGCCTGAAGCTGCACGGCGAATGGAGGACCGCCCGCAGTGAGGACGCCGTTCACCGACGACTCCGCGAGGACCCCGTCCACCAGGCCGATGAGGTTGCGTCCGTCCCACAGCAGGCCCGCGAGACCAAGCTCAGGCCAAGGTCCGTGCACAAGCGTCGCTCGCACCGTCTGGCCGGCCGCGCTCCTTCCCGAGCCCCCAGGCAGGAGCGCAGCGAGGTCACCGCTCGTGCCGCCCACCGACGAACGATCGTCCGAACCGGCTGAGGAAGCCTCCGCGTCGTCGACAACCCGCACCGGCAGCGACACGATGCGCAGGTCGTCCGAAGCACGCGGCCAGAGCCGATACCCGCGTCGCGGAAGCGCGCCTGTCGTCTCCTGCCCCAGCACCCCGACGATCTCAACCCAGGCACCGCGCCTCGGCAGCGCGATCTGGGAGGCGACTCGCGGGAGCGCAACGACGCGCAGCGGTCCGCTGCCGTCGTCGAGGTCGAACGAGAGGCTTCCGGCCGACGAGCGTCGCGGTGCCGTGGCAATGGCGCCTCGCACCTTGACCAGGAGGGCTTCCTGATCCTCGCCCGCCGACCCGGTTCGAAGGGTGAGTGGCACTGGCTCCGCGCGCGAGGGGCGGCGGACCGGTGCCTCTGTCACCCGCACCGTGAGCATGCCACTCTTGGTCGAGCGCGTACCGCTCACCTCGATCTGCTCACCCCGGCGCAGCAGACCCGCCTTGCCTCCGAGCCGGATCAGGATCCCCGCGCTGCGGTCCTGCACCACGGCGCTCCCCGCCTCGAGAAGCCCACTGCCGATCGTCACAGTGCCGACGATCCGGAGACGCGCGCCCGTCGCTGCTGCGCGGGCGGCCGCGATCGAGACCGCGACGCTACCGTCCGGGCTGGGACTGGGCCGGACAGGAGCGCTCGGGATTGGGCTCGCGGTCGGGGTCGAAGTTGCCACGGGTGTCGCCGTCGGTGACGGAGACGGCGTCGGGGGCGGCGCGAGGTCCAGGATGTCCGACGGGTCGCGCGGCTGCACGCGATAGCCGCCTGAGCCGGTGCCGCTGGAGTCGCGCTGGCCCACGACGCCGATGAGAGTCAGCCTCGCGCCACGCGACCAGGCATCGGTCTCGATGGCGGTTGGCGTCCCGACGAAGATGCGGACCGCGCCGCTGCCGTCGTCGAGATCGAAGGCAAGCCCGCCGCTGAGCGCCGTCGGCGCTCCCTGGATCTGGCCCGTGATTGAAACCAGGCGACCCTCGGTTGGCTCACCGACCACTCCGGTCGCGACCACCAGCGGTGCTGGCTCGAGGTCCGGGCCGCCGCTCGTCAGCTCGCTCGCGCCCGAGCGCAACGTCCGCTGGGCATAGCGATTCTCGACCGTGCCGCTGAAGGTGAGCCGAGTCCCACGGTCGAAACCGCCGCCGGCTACCAGCACCGCAATGCCGGCGGTTCCATCGTCGATGTAGCCGCCACCCTCTGAGAAGGTGGACCCGGTGAGGGCGACTCCGCTGATGGTGAGTGTGCTGCCGTCAGGGAGGGCGCGCGCCGCCGCGATCGAGATGGGCGCCGGGGTCGGGGTGGCGGTCGGACTGGGCGAGGGCGTCGCAGATGGCGTGGGCGATGGGACCGGCTTGGGAGTCTGCGTCGCAGATGGCGTGCGCGATGGGACCGGCTCGGGAGTCTGCGTCGCAGATGCGCTCGCAGTTGAGGTTGCCGTGGGCGTGGGGGAGGCGGTTTCTCCGGGCGTCGGCGCAGCGGTGCTGTTCTGCGGATCCGCTACGGAGCGAACGGCGAAGTCGGCGAGGTTATCGTCCGTGTCCTGGCTCGACCCGGCCGCACCACCCGGAAGCCGCTCGAGGCTCGCGCCGGCAGGGGGCGCCGCCGCCGCTGAGCCTTCCATCCAGGGATTGGCGGCCGTCCCCCATCCGACCGCGTCGATGGCCGTCATCGCACCGTGAATACGAAGGGCGAGGCTGCCTCCCGTGGGCGCGAGGCCGGTTGCGAAAACGGCATCCGCGATCGCCGCGTAGATTCCCGCCGCGTTGGCAATAAGCACGTGGTGGTTCGAAGGAATCTCCGGAGCCCCCGCGGCCCAGATCGCCTTCCGGGTGATCGTCGCGCCGCTCGCGGTCACATACACGAGCTCGAGCCCCTCGAGCGGGAGCGCTGCTGGGCTCGGGTTATAAACCTCAACGAACTCGTCGGACGCGCTCGACCCACCGGTGACCAGCTCGCTCACGAGCAGGTGCGCGACGGCCGAGTCCATCACATCACTTGCGTTGTCCATGCGGACCGGCGCACCAGACGCGGGGCCGACTGACGCGAGGAGCAGCAGCATCGCCAGCACCACTCGCACCCCGGGGGGGCACCGACCGACGGCCGCGCGGCAGGCTTGATGATCGAGCGAACGATGAACGCACACGACGCACCTCTGCGGCGGGAGGCGCGCAGGAGGCCCAAGCATCGCGTCGGACCGCTTACCGAGTGCTTACCGTTCGCTTTCCGGGCGGCCATCCGCGCTCAGCCGGGTCGGTCGCGTACAATCGGCGCCCATGTCGAACCGATCCGCTCAGCAGGAGGCCGAGTCACGGGCCGAGGCGCGCCGCCGAGCTCGGCTGGCGGCTCGCGGTCTCGATGCCGAGGAGCCGACGACCGCGGACCTGGAAGAGCCCCGCGGCCGCGGCCGTGCAAGCTTTCTGGGCCGCCTCTTCCCGCCTGCTGCGCCACTGCCAGGGCGTCCGGATCCATTTGCCAACTTCCACTACGCGGGCCCCGCGCGGGTGGTGGTCGGAAATCTCTACCTTCTCGCACGAAATCCGCTGGCCTGGGTGCTGCCGGGGCTGATCTGGGCCGCGGCCCGCACCGTTCAGGGGCCCGGGTTCGAAGCCCTCATTGCATCGCTCGTCAGCTTCGGGGTCCTGATAGCGGCCGGCTGGTTCGGCTGGCAGCGGCCGAGCCTGTTCGGTGCCACGGCCGGAACGCTCGGATACGTGGCGTTCCTCGCGGTCATCGCGTTCGCCGCCCCGGCCCTGTACGCGATCGTGCCACCCGCCGCCCTGGTTGTGAACGGCGTCGTCTACATCGGGCTCGGGCTCATCTCAGGCTGGTACGGCGGCTATCTGCGACGCCGCCAGGCCCAGGTCGGCATCCAGGCTCAGCGCACCCGCCGGCGTCGGTAATCGTGGCACGCCGTTTGCTACATCCGGCGACGTAGGCAATTCGGGCAGCTTGATCCCTTACGACGAACCAGGTCGTTGTCGCCGTCAACGGAAGCTCGGGCCGAAGACGGCATCAGGACAATTACCCGCGTCGTGGGGATCCGCCCGAAACGTCTTATCGGTCGCCGCAGGCCCAGGACCCTCCGTACTGGATCTGCGGCGACCTTCTCTGCGCCTCAGACCCTGATCCTCAGCCCGCGTGAACGACGGCCGCCTCCTGCGCGGCGCTGAGGGCGGCCCCGTACTCGCGCGCCAGGCCCAGCACCTC
>JALYSK010000025.1 GCA_030854805.1 Chloroflexota bacterium
CTTCTGCTCTTTGACGCGCTCCTTCATCGCGCCTCGTTCCTCGTCCGTGAAGATCTCGGTGGTGCACTTATCATAAAAAAAAATCTCCTTCATTGCCGGTTTCCTCCTCTGCGAGTCTTGATGGGGACGACCCTCATGCTAGGGAGCCGCCGCGGCGGCGGCTTCGCCGAAACTGCTCGGTCGTGACCTGAGCCTGGCTCTCCGCGTACTCTCAGATGGCGTCTCGCTCGCCCTGACGTGATCGCACCTTTCACCGCAGTTGCTTCTCGGACGCAGCGGCGCAGGCTTGCGGCGCCTGAATGCCGGATCCAGGAGTCACCTGCGCTGCGAGCTTAGCGACCGTGACTGTCGGGCGCGCTCCCACCGGCTGATGCACAATGAGAACACATGTTCTATTGAGGTGCACGGTGAACGAGCGGTGCTGGTATCGGGGCTGTGACAGGCCTGGCGAAACCCGACCCATCTTTGCTCATGGCCACGGTCTGGAGGCCGGCTTGGGGCTGTGCTGGTGTTGGCTGGGGCGGAAGGATTCGAACCTTCGATCTCCTGATCCAGAGTCAGGCGCCTTACCGCTTGGCCACACCCCAGCGACGCACGCTCGGATCGAGCGTCGTTCCGGGGCGAATGGTACCACCGAGGCCGCGCGCGGCGCCCTCGGGGCGCGCCTCTCGGACGTCGCCGGCCTTCTGCGAAGCTATCGAGGCGAAACGCCCAGCTCCAGCGGTGGCGGTGCCGGAGCCGGGACCGGCTGCGAGCTCGATCCCGCCCAGGGAGCGAGCGAGGCCGCCGCCAGCGCGAACCAGAGCATCAGCCCTGCGGCGAGAAGCGCGAGGCCGACGACCGCGGCCCGCAGCGGCGACGGCGTTGAGGTCGGGAGGTCAAAGTGAGTGGTCATGGCGCAATCCTCAATGCGAGGCGCCCTGAGTGGAAGCGCCGCGACGACCGCGATGGTGTCAATAAGGCGACCGGGGATGACCCGCGTGAAGCGGATCTCTGGGCTGCCGGCTCAAACGCACCATGCCTCAGTCCGCCATAGGTACAGGTGCCCATAGCCCGGACGGGAGCCTGCCGCACATGGACGCGCCTCGCTACCGTGCGAGCAGCGGCAGCCGCCGCATGGATGAAGCAGGCACAGACCGATGCAGTCGATCGAGAGCCAGCAGTGGCGCAAGTACGGTTTCGGGGGTCCACCCGAGCCGTGGCAGCGCGACGCCCAGCGGGATCTCGACCGCCTGGCGACCTCCTACTATGTGGATGCGCTGGAGTCGCGACGCCAGATCGTGGGCAGCGCCCCCGAGGCCGAGACGCGCGCTGTGCTTGAAGAGCTCTTCACGACCGCCACGCGCCACAAGCACGAGATCGACTACACGCTGCGCCACTGGGCGACCCCGGTTGAGCGCGCGCGGGTTGAGGATCGCCTTGGCTCGCTGATGCGGATCAGCCGCAGGCTGCGTGAGATGACCCCCGATCCGGAGCCCCCGCGCGCCGCCTGACCTCGCGAATGTCCGCTCAGGCCGATCTAGCCAGAGCCTCGTAGACTCCCGTGCATGCCCCGCTACCCGCTGCTGGCCGATGTCCTGGCAGCCACGGCGCGCCTGCGGGGCATCGCCCTGCACACGCCGCTCGAGCCGTCGCCTCCGCTGGCCGATGAATCAGGCGCGGCCGAGGTCCGGCTGAAGCTCGAGAGCGCGCAGCCCACCGGGGCCTTCAAGACGAGGGGCGCCCATAACAAGATCGCCCTGGTCGCCGCGCAGCGGCGAGACGTTCGCCTCGTCACCGCCAGCAGCGGCAACCATGGGATTGCTGTCGCGACCGCGGCCGCTCGCCATGAGATGGGGGTCACCATCCTCGTGGGCGCATCGGTCTTGCCCGCAAAGCTGGAGCGACTGCGGGCGCTGGAGACCGACAGCATCACGGTCGAGATCTTCGGCCGCGACAGTGATGACGCCGAGGCCGAGGCTCGCCGCCGGGACCAGGCCGGGCAAGCCGTCTACGTCTCGCCCTACAACGACGCGGATGTGATCGCGGGCCAGGCGACCGTGGGGGTCGAGATCCTGGATGACTGGCCCGATTGCGAGGCCATCGTGGTGCCGGTCGGCGGCGGGGGCCTGATCGCCGGCATCGGTCTGTGGGCGAAAGCGGTCAAGCCGAGCCTCCGCCTAGTCGGAATTCAGCCGGCCGCCAGCCCACCGATGTATGCGTACCTCGAGTCGGGCGGCACCAAGCCGATGCCGATCGCCCCGACGCTCGCTGACGGGGTTGCCGGCAATATTGAGCGCGACAGCATCACCTGGAAGATGTGCCGCCAGCTCGTCGACGAGATGGCGATCGTCGACGAGGAGCCGATCGCCGACGCGATGCGCTGGGCGCTCGACGTGCCGCATCTCCTGCTGGAGGGAAGCGCGGTGCTGGGGATCGCCGCGCTGCGCAGCCGTCAGCTCGCCTCGTTGCGGGGCCTCCGCATCGCCGTCGTGATCACCGGACGCAACGTGAGCGTGGAGACCCTGCGCCAGATCCTCGCGTGACGTCGGCGTCTACTCGAGCGCACCGGCCCAGTCGGCGTCCGCATCCAGCGTCATCGCCTGACCGATTCCCATCCGCGCGAAGCGCAGCGGATCACCCGGGAGCAGTTGCGCCACCCGGCAGACGTCGGCCGCCGGAACGCATCCGATGACGGGATAGCCGCCGGTCACCGGGCGGTCGACGAGCATGATGATTGGGCGCCCGCCGGGCGGCACCTGCACCGCACCGAGCGGCAGGCCGACGGAAGGCACCTCTGCGGTTCCGACGTGCTCGACCGCGGGGCCGTCGAGCCGGTAGCCCATCCGATCGGCCTCCGGCGCCACCGTCCAGGTGGTCTCGCAGAGGCGATCAAGCATTCCGGGCGCAAACCGGTCGAGGTGCGGCCCTGGGAGGACCCGGATCGGTCCGGTCGCGGGTCGGCCCGCGGCAGCGCGAGAGGCCCCGCTCGCAGTGCCGATATCCAGCCGATCACCGGCCCGAAGGGCCCGCCCACCAAGGCCGCCGAATCCGGAGCGCATGTCGGTGGATGGCGAGCCGAGGACCCGTTCCACTTCGATCCCGCCGGCGATGGCCAGGTAGGCGCGCGCGCCGCTGCGCCGCTCCCCGAAGGAGATCAGCCGACCGCTTGCGGAGCCGCCCGGCGGCAGCGCCCTGCCGTCGAGGGTGGCGCCCAGGTCCGCGCCGGCGAGTCCGACATGCACCGGGGCGGAGAGGCGGAGGCTCGGGCCGAGCAGGGTAACCTCGAGCACCGCGGCCGAATCGGGGTTGCCCGCCAGGCGATTGGCGAGCAGAGCGGCTGACCGGTCGGCGGCTCCCGCTGCCTGCACACCGTAGCGCCGCCAACCGGGCCGCCCCGTTGCGTCCTGGACGGCGGTCAACAGGCCGCCGTCGAGCACCTCGATCTGCACGCCCGAAGCGTCGGACGGACGGGAATCCGGCTCCTCCCGCTCCGGCCAATCCGCCGGTATCCCGGCGTACTCCTCCAATGCCGTCGGCAGGATTGGCTGAAAGCGGACCAGATCTCCCGGTGCGAGATAGGCGGGCGGGTCGCGGTGCGGGTCGAAGAGCGTGATCGGCGTGCGGCCGATCACCCGCCAGCCACCCGGGAGCGCCGCCGGATAGATTCCCGTCTGGCGGCCGGCGACGGCCACGGAGCCGGGCGGAGTCCTCGTCCGCGGCGTCTCCAGGCGCGGCACCCTCAGCGCCTCCGGCAGATCGCCAATGTAGGCGAAGCCAGGCGCAAAGCCGATGAGCTGCACCTGGAGCGGGGCGGCGGTATGCGACGCGACGACCTGATCCGTAGTGAGTCCTGTCAGTCGCGCGACGTCGTCGAGATCAAGACCGAGTTCTCCGCCATAGCAGGTCGGAATGACCTGCTCACGGCCGCTCGGCGCTTCGCCGGGCAGCGTCGCCAGCCGCCGCTCGAGCTCGCTGGCAGCGACTTCCAGGCTGGCCGAGGGGTCGAGCTCAACCAGCAGCGTCTCCATCCCGGGCACGAGGTCGACGACCCCGACAATCGGCTCTCGGTCGAGAGACGCGAGCAGTGCATGCGCCCGCCGCCAGTCCCCGACATCCACCAGGAGCGCCGCTTCGCCGAACGGCTGAATCACGCGCCGAAGGCTGCCAGGGTCACCCCGGCATCGGTCAACGCCTCGCGCACGGCCGCGGCGATCGCCACCGCACCCGGCGTGTCGCCGTGGCAGCAGATGCTCTCCGCGGCGACCGACACGCTGCTGCCGTCGACCGCCGTCACGCTTCCATTGACGATCGCGAGTGCTTGAGCGGCGGCAGCGTGCGGGTCGGTTACCACCGAGCCGACCTCGGCGCGCGACTGCAGCGAGCCGTCGGCCAGGTAGCGCCGATCGGCGAACGCCTCCGGCACAAAGCGGAGCCCATTGTCGGCGGCAGCGCTGGCCATCGCCTCGGAGCCTGCCAGCCCGAGCAGCCGCAGCTCCCGGCTGAAGCGGGCGACCGCGCGTGCGATGGCGCCGGCCAGCGCCGGGTCGCCGGCGGCCTGGTTATAGAGGGCGCCGTGAGCCTTGACATGCTGCATCTCGACCCCGTGCTCGCGGCAGAAGCCCTCCAGGGCACCGATCTGGTAGCGCACCAGGGACTCGACCTCGTCGGGCGTGAAGGGCATCGGCCGGCGGCCGAAGCCGAGCAGGTCCGGGTAGCCCGGCTGCGCGCCGACGGCAACGGCGGCTCGCTCGCAGAGGGCCACGGTCGCCTCCATCACCCGGAAGTCGCCAGCATGAAAGCCGCAGGCCAGGTTGGCGCTGGTCAGGTGCTGGACGAGCGCCTCGTCGTCGCCGAGCCGCCAGGCCCCAAAGCTCTCGCCAAGGTCGGCGTTGAGATCCATCCCTCGATGCTACCGCGTGGGCGGCCGTATCCTTAGGCCAACATGCCACCCCATGAGCCAGAAGAGACATCGAGCATCGAGCGCGCTCTCGAGAGCGTGAACGCCGGCTATGTCGCCGAGCTGTACGCGCAGTACCGACGCGATCCCGCATCGGTCGACCCCGAATGGCGGACCCTCTTCGAGTCGGGCGCCGGTGGATTCGAGCCCGCAACGCCCACGGTCCCGCCCAGCGCAGGCAACGGGCAGGCCGATGCAAAGCCGATTCCCGCGGGGGCGACTCCCATCAAGGGCCCCGCCGCACGCCTGGCGCAGAACATGACCGCCAGCCTGGCGGTGCCGACGGCCACCTCGTTCCGCGACGTCGACGTCGCCGTGCTGGAGAGCCGGCGCAAGGAGCTCAACGCGCAGGTAGCCCCGCGGAAGGTTAGCTTCACGCACCTGATCGGCTGGGCCATCGTCCGCGCAGTCCGCGAGCAGCGAAGCATGACTCACTACTTCGCCGAGGCCGACGGCCAGGCGTATCGGGTCGATCCCGCCAGCGTGAACCTCGGGCTGGCGGTCGACGTGGAGCGCGCCGACGGGAGCCGCTTCCTGGTCGTCCCGGTCATCAAGGGCGCCGACGGCATGGACTTCGCCCAGTTCCATTCGCGCTACGAGGAGCTGGTCGAGAAGGCACGTAGCAACAAGCTGGGCCCCGACGACTTCGCCGGCGCGACCATCACATTGACGAATCCGGGCACCCTCGGAACAACCGCCAGCATGCCGCGCCTGATGCCAGGCCAGGGGACCATCGTGGCCACCGGCGCCATCCGCGGCGTCGGGACGCAGCGCCTCATGACGATCACATCCACCTACGACCACCGGATCATCCAGGGCGCTGAGTCGGGCTCCTTCCTGCGGCGCATCGAGGCTCTGCTCAGCGGCGGCGACCAGTTCTACGAGGAGCTGTTTGGGGCACTCGGCGCCGGCGGGGTTTCGGCGGCGGAGGCCGCGGGCGCGCCCGCCCCCGAGGCGGCCGAACCGGGGCAGCGCGTCACGAGCTATGAGGACCTCAAGGCGGTCGCCGCGGCAATGGCGCTGGTCAAGGCCTACCGCCACTTCGGCCACACCGCCGCCCACCTCGACCCGCTCGGCAGCCAGCCTCCCGGCGATCCCGCGCTCGACCCCGGCCCGCTGGGTCTGACGCCCGAGAATATGGCGCGCATCCCCGCCGAGCTGCTGCGCATCTACGTCCCCGGCGAGACGCTGGCCGAGGCGCTCCCGCACCTGAAGGAGACCTACTGCGGCACGATCGCCTACGAGGTCGAGCACATCGGCAGCCACGAGCAGCGCGTCTGGCTGCGCCAGGTGATCGAGTCCGGCGAGCATCGCCAGCCGCTCACCGACGACGAGCGTCACGCCCTGCTTGCCCGCCTGATCAGCGTCGAGAACCTCGAGCGCTTCCTGCACAAAGCTTACCTGGGCCAGAAGCGGTTCAGCATCGAGGGCCTCGACACGATGATCCCGATGCTCGACCTCATCATCAACGACGCGGGCGACGGCGAAACGCGCCAGGTCGTGATCGGCATGGCGCACCGTGGGCGGCTCAACGTGCTGGCCCATATCGTGGGAGTCAGCTACGAGGCGATCCTCTCGGAGTTCGAGGCCGGGCGCGCCGGGACCGATGCCCTCGCCCCGAAGGGCGGGCTCGACGATGTGAAGTACCACCTCGGTGCGGAGGGGATCTACCGCACGCAGGCCGACAACGAGGTCCGGGTGGCGGTGGCGCCCAACCCGAGCCACCTCGAGGCGGTCGACCCGGTAGTCGAGGGCCGCGCCCGCGCGGAGCAGACTGATCGGTCGCAGCCTGAGCCGCGCGTCGACCACACCGTCACTCTGCCGGTCCTGATTCACGGCGACGCGGCGTTCGCCGCCCAGGGCGTGGTGGCGGAGACCTTCAACCTGGCCCACCTCCCGGGCTACGCGACCGGCGGGACCGTCCACATCATCGCCAACAACCAGGTCGGCTTCACGACCGATGCGCGCGATGCGCGCTCGACCGACTACTCCTCTGACCTCGCCAAGGGCTTCGACGCGCCGATCATCCACGTCAACTCTGACGATCCCGAGGCCTGCCTGGCGGCCGCGCGGCTGGCCATGCTCTACCGGGAGCGCTTCGGTGGCGACCTGGTGATCGACCTGATCGGCTACCGCCGATACGGGCACAACGAGGGCGACGAGCCCTCCTACACCCAGCCGCAGATGTACGCCAAGATCGCGGAGCATCCGACCGTCGGCGAGATCTACCGGGCGGTGCTGGTTGACGCCGGCATCGTGACCCGCGAGGCGGCGGAGGAACAGGTCAAGGCCGCCAACCGGGAGATGACCGCGCGCCAGGCCGCGCTCCGCAAGGGGACCGAGACCGGCGAGGGCGAGCTTGACCGCGGCTCCGAGCAGCTTCTGCCCGAAGACGTCGATGAGCCGAGCACTGCGGTCGCCGCCGATCTCCTGCGACGGCTCAATGAGGAGCTGCATCGCGTCCCAGAGGGCTTCAAGATCAACCCCAAGCTCGGCAAGCAGCTCGAGCGCCGGCTTGCCGCGCTCGACGCCAGCGAGCCGCACGTGGACTGGAGCCATGCCGAGTCACTCGCCTTCGCGTCGCTCCTCGTCGAGGGGACACCAATCCGGCTGACCGGCCAGGACACCGTGCGCGGCACGTTCAGCCAGCGGCACCAGGCCTGGTCCGACGTGGAGACCGGCGACACGTACACGCCCGTCCGCGCCGTCGGCGGGGCGCAGGCCTCGTTCGAGCTGCACAACTCGCCACTCAGCGAGTACGCGTGCCTCGGCTTCGAGTACGGCTATGCAGTGACTGCGCCTCGCGCCCTGGTCGTGTGGGAGGCGCAGTACGGCGACTTCGTCAACGGAGCCGAGATCATCATCGACCAGTTCCTGATCGCGGGCCTCGCCAAGTGGCGCCAGACGTCGCGCCTCACGCTGCTCCTGCCGCACGGTTACGAGGGCTCCGGGCCGGAGCACTCCTCGGCGCGCCTTGAGCGCTTTCTGGCGCTGGGTGCCGAGGGCAATATTCGGGTCGTCTACCCCACCACCCCGGCGCAGTACTTCCACCTCCTGCGCCGTCAGGCTCGCCACCACGAGCTGCGGCCGCTGGTGGTGATGACCCCGAAGTCCCTGCTGCGGCTGCCCCAGGCTGCCTCCTCCCTCTCGGATCTGACCGATGGCGCCTTCCACTCCGTGCTCGACGATCCCCGTTTCGCGACGGCGGATGCGGCGGGACGGGTGCGTCGGCTACTGCTCTGCAGCGGCAAGATCTACTACGACCTGGCCCTCTCGCCTGAGCTGGAGCAGGCCTCGGACGTCGCGATCGTTCGCGTCGAACGCCTCTACCCGTTCCCGAGCGAGGAGCTCGCGCACCTGCTGGAGCGCTATCCAAA
>JALYSK010000031.1 GCA_030854805.1 Chloroflexota bacterium
TGATGCCCCGCAAGGAGGTGCGCCGCAACGACCGCTACGTCCACTACGCGTGGGCAGCCAGCGTCGAGGCCCTGCGTGACGCCGGCATCCCGAATCCGATCGTCGACGAGTCGCTCGCCGAGCGGACGGGCGCGATCGTAGGCTCGGGGATCGGCGGCATCAATACGATGATTCGCGACATCATCGAGGCGCACGAGGTCGGGATCGATCGCATCGGTCCGTTCCTGGTCACGTCCATGATCCCGGACATGGCGGCCGGCTTCGTGGCGATCTACGCCAACGCGCGCGGACCGAATTACGCGACCGTGAGCGCATGCTCATCGAGCAACCACGCCATTGGCGGAGCCCTCAACATCCTTCGCCGAGGGGATGCGGACGTGATGATTGCCGGCGGCGCGGAGGCGGGCATCGGCGAGATCCCGATCGGGGCGTTCGCGGCTATGCGTGCCCTCTCGACCAAGCGCAATCACGAGCCGGAAAAGGCCTCCCGCCCGTTCGACGCCGACCGGGATGGGTTCGTGATCGCCGACGGCGCCGGCGTCGTGGTGCTCGAGGCGCTGGACCACGCGCAGGCCCGTGGAGCGCGGATCCACGGGGAGGTGGTCGGCTACGCGGCGACCGACGACGCGTCCCATGTCACCCTCCCGGCCCCGGGAGGCCGCGGCGCGGTCGGCTCGATGCGCCTCGCCCTCGCGGACGCGTCGATGAGCGGCGACGAGATCGACTACATCAACGCCCACGGAACCAGCACGCTACCGAATGACCGGGCCGAGACGGCGGCCATCAAGACCGTCTTCGGCGAGCACGCCTACGAGATCCCGGTGAGCAGCACCAAGAGCATGACCGGCCACCTGATGGGCGCCGGCGGGGGAATCGAGGCGATCGCCTGCATCCTGGCGATCCAGAACGGCTGCCTCCCGCCGACAATCAACTACGAGAACCCTGACCCCGACTGCGATCTCGACTACGTGCCGAACGTCGCGCGCTCCGCCCGCATCACGACCGCCATGAGCAACTCCTTCGGGTTCGGGGGCCACAACGCGACGCTGATCTTTCGCGGCTACGGTCAGGATCCCTGACCGTATGGCAGAGGAGTTCGATGAGATCGGGCCGGCCGGCGATGGCCAGGCTGAGGTTCGGCGACCGTCGGCCGCTGATGGCCCGGCTGACGTTCGGCGAGCGCTGGCCGCCGTCGACCTTCTTGCGCCCAGCTTCGTCACGAGTGGCCTCGATGAGCTCGAGGTTGAAGCCGGCGACCTCCACGTTCGCCTGGCTCGCCCCGTCACTCCGATTCGCGATCCGGCTCCGCCGGGAGCGGCTCCGGCGTCGCAACCGGGGCGCATGGTCACCCCCTTCGGCGAGCCCGCCCCCGGGATGCGGTTCGTGAGCGCCCCCCTGACCGGGGTCTGGTACGCGGCCCCGTCACCCGGGGCTCAACCCTACCTGCAGGCCGGCGGCGAGGTGAGCGCCGGCCAGGTCGTGGGTCTCATCGAAGCCATGAAGCTCTTCAACGAGATCAAGTCGGACGTCACCGGGACGGTGACGCGCGTCCTTGTCGAGAGCGGCACGCTGGTGAAGCGCCAGCAGCCGCTTCTCGAGGTCGCCCAGGGCACCAGATGACAGGAGGAGGGATATGACGACAAACGCGGTGATCACCGGCTGGGGGATGTATGCACCGTCGCGCATTCTCACCAATGACGAGCTCTCCCGCATGGTCGATACCTCGGACGAGTGGATCGTCAGCCGCACCGGAATCCGCGAGCGGCGGATCGCCGCCGACGATGAGACGGCCAACACCCTGTCGGTGCACGCCGCGCGCGATGCCCTGGCGGTGGCCGGCATCGACCCCGTTGATATCGACCTCGTCATCGTGGGCACCTGTTCGCCCGACTATCCGCTGCCGGCGACTGGGGTTCTGGTTGCCCGCGACATCGGGGCCACTCGCGCCGCGGGCTTCGACCTGCAGGCCGCCTGCTCGGGCTTCGTCTTCGCGCTCGCAACGGGCAGCAGCTTCGTGCGCAGCGGGATGTACCGCAATGTGCTCGTGATCGGGGTGGAGGTGCTCAGCCGCTTCCTCGATTGGAGCGACCGCAACACCTGCGTCCTCTTCGGCGACGGCGCGGGTGCCGTCATCCTGTCGGCCTCCGATGGGCCCGGCGGCCTGCTCGGCTTCGAGATGTTCTCCGATGGGACCGGCTGGGACGGGATCATCGTGCCGGCCGGTGGATCTGCCTGTCCCGCCTCGCCCCAGACGAGCGCGGACGGCGGGCACTTCATCCACATGGCGGGGCGCGACGTCTATCGCTACGCCACGCGTCAGCTCGCCGAGTCGGCCGGCGCCGCCGTCCGCAACGCGGGGCTGACAATCGAATCGATCGATCAGTTCGTCTTCCACCAGGCCAACCTGAGGATCATCGAGAACGTCCAGAAGCAGCTCGGGATTCCCCCGGAGAAGGTCTACCTGAATCTCGAGAAATACGGCAACACCTCCGCCGCATCGGTGCCAATGGCCCTGGTCGAGGCGGTCGCCGAAGGCCGGATCAAGGAGGGCGACCGAATCCTGATGGCGGCGTTCGGCTCGGGCTATACCGCCGGCGCCGCCGTGGTGGAGTGGACCGCCGATCCGACCCGCGCGTTCGTCGCTCCCGGCGACCAGACGCGCATGGGGAGGCCGCAGGTGACTGCACCCGAGCTGGCCGGCGCGCTCTGATGTTCGATTTTGGCGGCAAGGTCGCCCTCGTCACGGGCGGTAGCCGGGGCCTCGGGCGCGGCATCGCGCTGGCACTCGCGGGGCAGGGGGCGGACTTGGCCGTCAACTTTCGTGACAACGCGGACGCGGCGGAGGCGGTCGCCGCCGAGGCGCGTGAGATGGGGCGGCAGGCATCGGTCATCCAGGGGGACACCTCTGCCGGTCGCGAGGCCTGCGAAGAGATTGTCAAGGCGGCACTCGAGGCGTTCGGCAGGATCGACATCCTCGTCAACAACGCCGGCATCACTCGGGACAACCTGCTCATGCGCATGGACGCGGACGAGTGGGGCTCGGTCCTCGACACGAATCTGTCCGGACCGTTCTGGATGACCCGCGCCGTCGCCCGCCCGATGGTCAAGGCCCGGTCCGGGCGCATCATCAATATGTCCTCGGCCGCCGGCCGGATGGGGAATCCCGGCCAGGCCAACTACGCGGCGGCCAAGGCGGGGCTCATCGGGCTCACCAAGACGACCGCCCGCGAGCTCGCCTCGCGCGGGATCACCTGCAATGCGCTCGCGCCCGGCCTCATCGAGACGGATCTGACCGCCGGCATGCCGGCGGCCACGACAGACGCGATTCGATCCCTGACCCCGATGGGGTACGTCGGATCGGTTGCCGACGTTGCCGCCGCCGCCGTCTACCTTGCATCCGACGAGGCGCGCTACGTCACCGGCCAGGTGCTGGGGATTGACGGCGGCATGGTGATGGGCAGCTGAGGCTCGCGCGCCGCGGGGAGTGCCGAGCAAGCGCTCTGTTGCTTGGCGCGCCGCTTGCTGCACAATCGTACATCCAGCACCGACGTTAACGAGGAGATCCATGCTCAAGCTGCGCAACGTCCTGCGGCCGCGCCGCACCGTCCACGCTCATTGCGACATTCCGTGCGGCATCTACGACCCCGAGCAGGCACGAATCGAGGCCGAGTCCTGCCTCAAGATCCTGGAGAAGTACGACGCCAACACCGACGAGCTGTTCCGCGCCCGATGCATCCATGTCAAGGAAGAGCGCGCCGAGCTCGTCAAGCACCACCTCGATGTCCTGTGGCACGACTACTTCAAGCCGGAGCACCTCGACAAGTTCCCGAACCTGCACGACACCTTCTGGAAGGCGACCAAGCAGGCTTCCAAGGTGAAGCAGAGCCTCGACACGGCGGAGGCGCAGAAGCTGCTCGAGCTGATCGACGAGGTCGACGGGATGTGGATCGCGACCGGTGGCCCCGACAAGACTCGGGCGCATGGTCGACCGGGGGTGCCGGCCGCCGCAGGGGCCTAGGCTCATCCGACGAATGCGAACGAGGAGGGGCCGGATCCGACCCTTCTTCGGGGTGATGGGCGCGCTCGCCACGGTGAGCACCGCCGTGCTCGCACGCCGCTGGCTCGACGTGGTGGAGGTGCGCGGCGGCTCGATGGCGCCCGCCCTGCTGGCCGGCGATTGGCTGGTCGTCGAGCGCTGGAGCTACAGGCGGCGGCCGCCGCGTCATGGCGAGGTGGTCGTTGCCGCCGATCCCCGGGATCCCCAGCGCGAGCTGCTCAAGCGCATCGCCCGCGTGGCGGGCGACGAGCTCTGGATCGCGGGTGACAACGGCGCGGCGAGCACCGACTCTGCAACCTTTGGTGCGCTCCCGCTCACTGCCCTGCGCTGGCGGGCCGTCGCACGCTACTGGCCGCCACGACGAGTCGGGCTCATTGCCCGTACCGGGGACGGGGCGCCGAGTGCCTGAGGTCACTGCGGGCGCGGTCCGGCTGCACTACGCCGAACGTCCCGGTGCCGGCGAGCCGATCATCTTCGTCCACGGTCACCACGGCACGCACCACGCCTGGGATGAAGTGATCCGAGCCCTGTCGCCGCCGCACCGGGCGCTGGCCTTCGACCTGCGCGGCTGCGGCGATTCGGACAAGCCCCCGGATGGCTACGCTCCAGCCGACTACGCGAGCGACCTCGTGCACGCCGCAGACGCGCTGGGGATACGCCGCTTCACGCTGGTCGGCTATTCGCTCGGTGGGGTGGCCGCGGTCCAGGCCGCGCTGGAGCAGCCAGACCGCATCCATCGACTGGTCCTCGTGGCGGTGGCGCCGCTCGACGGGATCCCACCAGACCGCGCCCTTTCCCCGCAGCCGCGGCCGTCACGCGATATCCGCCGCCGCGGGCTGCTGAGCATGGTGGCGCGTCCGTTGAGCGCGGCGCGGATCGAGCAGCTGCTGGACGACGAGGAGAGCTGGGCCCTGCAGGCGAGCAGAGGCTCGATAGACGCCCTGCGCCCACTGAACCTCGGGCGACGGTTAAGCGAGCTGGAGATGCCGGCCCTGGTGGTCGTCGGCGATTGCGATGAGCTGCGCCGTTCGAACCTCTCGACCGCCGAGCTCCTGCCGAATGCCGGCCTGCAGGTCTACTACCGGGCGAGCCACCTGTTGCCGATGGAGCTCCCCGGCGAGCTGGCGGCCCTCATCGACGATTTCATGGCGGTGGCTCACTAGAGATAGCGCTGCAGGCGGCGGCGACGCCGTCGACGCAGGCCGACCGGTCAGCATCAAGCATCTCAACGTCCGGGCCCGCCTCCGCGGCGACCAGGTGCTCCACGCCGCTGGCCGGGCGGACGGTCAACCGCGCGCCGGGCGCTCGCTCACGCAGGGAGGCGACCACCGGGCCGAGGCCGGCGTCCCCATATTCCTCGCGGATGGCCCCTGTGTCGACCACGACCAGCTCGGGCAGCCGTAGGACCACCGCCTGGCTGAGGAGCGCCGCGTCGTTGTAAAAGAAGGCGAGGGCGTCCGTCAGGCGTTCCTCAAGCGCGACGGCAAGCTCGCGGTCGCGGGTGAGGCAGTAGACGATCGTCTCGGAGCGGTCGGGCATGCCCCGAAGCCTAGCATCGGCCCGAGTGGCGAACCTCGCGCCGTGACCGGTCCTCCTTCGAGTACGCCGTACAATCACAGGCTCATGGCCACCACGAGTCCGCCCGCTCGGCGAGACGCCGCACGTGATCTGGCGACGGGACGCCACCAGGCGCTCGGCAGCCTGCTGGGCCGTGTCTGGTCGGTCGACCAGGTCGGCGCGGAGGAGCGTGCCGCCAGTCTGGCCAAGCGCAGCATCAAGCGCGAGGCCAAGCTCTGGGCGCTCGACCTCGCGATCCGCATGATGGATCTCACCACGCTCGAGGGAAAGGACACCCCCGGCAAGGTACGCGCGCTCGCCGGCAAGGCGCGCCGCCCGGATCCGACCGACCCCGGCATCCCGAGCGTGGCGGCGCTGTGCGTCTACCCCAACATGATCGCGACCGCTCGCGAGGCGCTCAAAGGCTCGACAGTCAAGATCGCGGCGGTCGCCACCTACTTCCCGTCGGGAGCCGCGCCCCTTGACGTGAAGCTTCTCGACGTGCGCCAGGCGGTCGCCATGGGCGCCGACGAGATCGACATGGTGATCGACAGGGGTGCGTTTCTGGCCGGTGACTACGGCCGCGTCTATGACGAGATCGTAGCCGTAAAGGAGGCGGCCGCCGACGCGCATCTGAAGGTGATCCTGGAGACCGGCGAGCTCGAGACGTACGACAACGTGCGGCGAGCATCGGTCCTGGCGATGGCCGCCGGCGCCGACTTCATCAAGACCTCCACCGGGAAGGTGCGGCCCGCGGCCACGCTGCCGGTCACGCTCGTCATGCTCGAGGCGATCCGCGACTTCCATCAGCAGACCGGCCGCGTCGTTGGCATGAAGCCGGCGGGTGGCATCCGCACCTCGAAGGAGGCGATCGCCTACCTGACGGTGCTCTACGAAACGCTCGGGCCGGCGTGGATGACCCCCGACCGATTCCGCTTCGGTGCCTCCTCGCTCCTCAACGACGTTCTCATGCAGATCCGGAAAGAGCGCACGGGCCGATACAGCGGCGAAGACTACTTCACCCTCGACTGAATGCGGATTGCTCCCAAGACGGTCCAGATCTGGTCGGATCTCGGCTGTCCCTGGTCGCATGCCGTCGTCTGGCGGCTCCACCACTCCCGGAAGCGCCTCGGCCTCGAGGGCCGCGTGGCGTTCGACCATCACGCGTTTCCGTTGGAGCTCTTCAACAACGAGCCGACGCCGCGTGCGCGGTTGGACGTCGAGTGGCGCGTGGCCGCTCAGCTGGCACCGCGCGCAGGGTGGCAGGATTGGTCAGCGCCCGACCACGCCTGGCCGGTGACGATGCTGCCGCCGATGGAGGCGGTCCAGGCCGCCAAGCTCCAGTCGCTGCCGGCATCCGAGGAGCTCGACCGCGGTCTGCGCCGCGCCTTCTGGGGCGAGAGTCGCTGCATCAGCCTGCGCCACGTCATCCTGGAAGTGGCGAACGAATGTGGCTCCGTCGACGTGGGCGCGCTCGCCGATGCGCTGGACGGCGGCCGCGCGCGCCGCGCCCTGTTCGATGACTGGGCCATCGCCCGCGGGGACGAGGTGCGCGGTTCGGCGCACCTGTTTGCGCCGGATGGTACCAACGCGCAGAACCCTGGCATCAGAATCGGCTGGATCGGCGACGACGGGGCGGACGGCGGAGCCCCGGCCATCGAGGCGGACGATCCGGCCGCCATCGACGACCTGTTGCGGCGCGCCGGTGGTTCTCACGCCAACTCGCCGTAAGGCGTTTCATCAGCGTGCATCTCCCGCCGTTCGAGACGTTGATCGACGCCCACGCCGCCGAGCTGCATCGGTTCCTGGTGGGGTGCGTCGGCCCGACCGAGGCGGAGGATTGCCTGCAGGAGACCTTCATGTCCGCGCTTCGCGCGTATCCACGAATTCGACACGGCGATAACCTTCGCGCCTGGCTGTACACCATCGCCCGACGCAAGGCGACCGATGCCATCCGTCGCATGGCGCGCCGCCCAACGCGCGACCTCGAGGGCGTCGATCCGGTCGTGCAACCCGTGCCGGACCCGGTCGACGACGGGATCTGGCGCTCGGTGCGCCTCCTGCCGACAAAGCAGCGCGACGCGGTGGTGCATCGCTTCGTCCTGGATCTCGCGTACGCCGAGATCGGCGCCCGGATGGGCACCAGCGAGGAGGCGGCGCGCCAGAACGTGAGCGCCGGCCTGCGCCGCCTGCGACGGGAGGTGACATCGTGACCGACGACCTCGAGCGCCGGCTGACAGATGCGGGCCGCCCCGGCCGGGTGCTGGACCTCGAGCGCCTGCGCGCCACACTGGCTCGTCGGGCTGCCGACACCGGACTCCTCGATGTCGCATACGGCACGTACGACTCGCCGCTCGGGGCACTCACGCTGATGGTCACGCCTCGAGGAGTCGTGCGGCTCTCGTACCCGGGCGAGGGGATCGCCGCCCAGCTGGAGGAGCTGGCTGACCGCGTCTCGCCGCGTATCCTCGAGGCGCCCGAGCGCACAGACTCCGTGCGTCGCCAGCTCGACGAGTACTTCGAGGGCGACCGGCGCAGGTTCGAGGTGCCAATCGACTGGCGCCTCGTCCGCGGCTTCGCGGGCAACGTCCTGCGCGCCACCGCCCGCATCCCGTTCGGCAGCGTGTCGAGCTACCGAGAGGTCGCTGCACAGGCCGGGTCGCCAAATGCCTATCGCGCGGCCGGCAACGCCCTCGGCTCGAACCCGATTCCGATCGTCGTGCCCTGCCACCGCGTGCTCCATACCGGCGGCGGCCTGGGAGGCTACACCGGGGGCATTGCCCGTAAGCGGTACCTCTTGCGCCTCGAGGGCGTCCTCCCCGCCGGCCTCGACCGCTAGGTTCGCGCCAGCAGGACGGCCGCGAGGGCCAGCGCCGCGGGTAGCGCCTGTTCGACGAGGATCCGCCGCGAGACGCTCATCCCGCCGTAGATGCCGGCCACAATCACGGAGCTGCGCAGGGACCCGTGCGATAATCGCCCACGATGACCCTCACCAATAAGCCGGAGAGTCGGCCCGTGCCCGCATCCTGGGGCCTCGCCGCCGGCGAGTCCCCATGGGAGTACGCGCCCGCCCCGGAATCGACCGATCACGTCCAGATCCGGCGGGAATACGGCCTCTTCGTCGGGAATCGGTTCTCGGCGGCCAGACCGCGGAAGACCTTTGAGGTGATCAACCCGGCGACCGAGGAGCCGCTGGCGCGCGTTGCGCGCGCTTCGAAGGCCGATGTCGACCGGGCGGTGACCACCGCGCGGCGCGCCTACGAATCGGTCTGGAGCAGGCTCCCGGGGAGGGAGCGCGCTAAGTACCTGTACCGCATTGCGCGAATCCTTCAGGAACGATCCAGGGAGTTCGCCGTCGTCGAGACGATGAACTCGGGCAAGCCGATCAAGGAGAGCCGCGACGTGGATGTGCCGCTCGCCGCGGCGCATTTCTTCTATTACGCCGGCTGGGCCGATAAGCTCGAGTACGCCTTTCCGAATCGGGCACCGCGTGCGCTCGGCGTGGCGGCACAGATCATCCCCTGGAACTTCCCGCTCCTGATGCTGGCCTGGAAGATCGCGCCGGCACTGGCGGCCGGGAATACGGTCATCCTGAAACCGGCCTCCACCACGCCGCTCACCGCTTACCTGTTTGCCAACGTCGTGCGCCAGGCCGATCTGCCGCCCGGAGTGGTGAACATCATCACCGGGCCGGGAGAGATCGGCATGGAGCTGGTCAGGCACCCCGGCGTCAACAAGGTCGCCTTCACCGGTTCGACCGCGGTCGGCAAGATGATCGGGCGGGCGGTGGCGGGCTCCACGAAGAAGCTGACCCTGGAGCTCGGCGGCAAGGCCGCCAACATCGTCTTCGACGACGCGCCGCTCGACCAGGCGATCGAGGGCATCATCAACGGCATCTACTTCAACCAGGGGGAGGTCTGTTGTGCGGGCTCGCGACTCTTCGTGCAGGAATCGGTCTACGAACCGTTGCTCGACAAGCTGAAGGCTCGGCTGGGAACGCTGCGCGTCGGTGATCCGCTCGACAAGAACACCGACGTTGGGGCCATCAACTCGGCGGGGCAGCTCGCGAAGGTGCGCGAGCTCGTCGACTCCGGGATCGCGGAGGGTGCCGAGATCTTCCAGCCGGATTGCGAGCTGCCGAGCCGCGGGTACTTCTTCCGGCCAACCCTCTTTACCGGCGTCAGCCAGTCGCATCGGATCGCCCAGGAGGAGATCTTCGGGCCGGTCCTCTCGGTCCTCACCTTCCGGACGCCCGAAGAGGCGGTCGAGAAGGCGAATAACACGCCCTACGGCCTGTCAGCCGGAGTCTGGACCGAGAAGGGGAGCCGCATCTTCAAGATGGTGAACGCCATGCGAGCCGGCGTGGTGTGGGCAAATACGTTCAACCGCTTCGATCCAACCTCGCCGTTCGGTGGCTACAAGGAATCCGGCTACGGGCGTGAGGGCGGGCAGCACGGCCTGGCGGCCTATCTGGATACCGCCGGGTGAGCCCACGAGTGGCGGACAGGACGCGGCCGCGAGCCTCCGCGCTCGATGAGCGTCCCGCCGCACCCCTGGCGACCACGACGAACGGCACTGTCGAGCGGCTTGGCGTCCGGAAGACCTACAAGCTGTACATCGGCGGGTCGTTCCCGCGCACAGAGTCGGGGCGCGCCTACGAGGTCTTCGCCGCCCGGGGAGAGCTCCTCGCTAACGCCTGCCGCGGCACGCGCAAGGATATTCGCGACGCGGTTCGCGCCGCGCGAAAGGCATTCCCCGGCTGGGCTGCGCTGACCGCCTATCGCCGCGCGCAGATCCTCTATCGCATCGCCGAGCTCATGGAGGGGCGCCGGGACCAGTTCATCGCCGAGGTGCGGGCGGCAGAGGGGATCGGTCGGGCGCGCGCCACGCGCCTCGTCGACGCCGCCATCGACCGCTGGGTCTGGTATGCGGGCTGGGCCGACAAGTACCCGCAGCTGATCGGCACCGTCAACCCGGTCGCCGGACCGTATTTCAACTTCAGCGTGCCGGAGCCGACCGGCGTTGTCGGCGTGATCGCTCCCGAGGAGTCGTCCCTGATCGGTCTCGTCAGCCGGCTTGCGCCGGTAATCGTCTCTGGCAACGCGGCGGTCGTGCTCGCCTCGCAGTCGCGGCCCCTGCCGGCGGTCACCCTGACGGAGGTGTTGGCCACCTCCGATGTGCCGGGCGGCGTGGTCAACCTGATCACCGGCTTGCGCAGAGAGCTCGTCGCTCACCTGGCCGGCCACATGGATGTCAACGGGCTGGACGCGTTCGGCCTGCGGCCCTCGGAGGCGGCTGCAATCGAGGAGCTGGCCGTCGAGAACGTGAAGCGCGTTACGCGTCCACCGTCGGCCGGGCTCGAACGCTACGACTGGCTCAGCGCCGGGGCGCAGTCACCGTATCTGATCGGCGATTTCGTCGAGATCAAGACGGTCTGGCATCCGATCGGGAGCTGATTCGTTCGGTTGGCGGGCCCTGCACCGGCCCGCTCGGTTAGCGAAGCCCCAGCCAGCCCGCGACGCCGGTGCCCAATAGGACCAGCGTCAACAGGATGATGAGCCCGGTCAGCCCGTAGGCAAGCAGGTTCAACCAGGCCGGGTTGACGTGCCGGCCCATGATCCGCGGGTTGTTCACCAGCCGCAGCATGAAGATCAGGATGATCGGCAGCAGGATCCCGTTCAGGTTCTGGCTCACCAGGATCACCCCGATCAGTGGGAGGCCCGGCAGCAGCACGACCACCGCCCCTATCACGACCAGGGCGGTGTAGAGACCCATGAAGACGGGCGCCTCGGAGAAGCGGCGTGAGACTCCCGACTCCCAGCCGAATGACTCGCAGACGGTGTAGCTGGTCGTCAGCGGCATGATGGTGGCCGCCAGTACGGATGCGCCGAAGAGCCCGAACGCGAAGAGTGCCTCGGCGAAGTCACCTGCGAACGGGGCGAGGGCGCGCGCTGCCTGAGCCGCGCTCTCGAGGTGAACACCCGCGCCGAAGAGCGTGGCCGCGGTCACGACCACGATGAAGAGAGCGATCGCGTTCGTCCAGATCGCGCCCAGGATGGCGTCGGCGCGCCCGAGCGGCAGCTCTTCGGGTCCCAGCCCCTTGTCCGCCACCGACGACTGCAGGTAGAAGAACATGTAGGGCGTCACGGTCGTCCCGACCACGCCGACCATGAGGAGCAGCGCATTCGGCTCGAGCCTGATCGATGGCGTCACCAGGCCACGTCCGACAGCGCCCCAATCCGGCCCGGCCAGGAACGCACTGACGACATAGGCGAGGAAGACCACCGCCACCGAGAGGAAGACCCGCTCCACGATCCGGAAGCTGCCGAAGACCACCAGGGCCCAGATCCCGGCTGCGACCACGGGGACAGTGAGCCAGCGCGGGATCCCGAAGATCTCGAGCGCGGCCGCGGCCCCGGCAAACTCGGCCACGATATTGGCCCCGTTGGCGATCAGCAGCACGGCCATCGCGAAGAAGGTCCAGCGGATTCCGAAGTCGTCGCGGATCAGATCGCCCAGCCCTTGTCCTGAGACGGCACCCATGCGCGCCGCCATCTCGAGCACGATGATCAGCATGACCGTCGTGATCGGCAGGATCCAGAGGAGGCTGTATCCCGTCTCGGCGCCGAGCGCGCTGTAGGTGGCGATCCCGCCCGCATCGTTGCCAGCGAGGCCGGCGATCAGCCCCGGACCCACTACGCCCAGGAAGGCGAGCACGCCCGATCGGTGGACGCGGAAGTTCGGCAGCCGCTGTTGCAGGGATCGCTGCGCCAGGCGCAGCGGGCGGGGCAGCGCCAGGCGGGTCATTTCTCCTCGGCCGGCTCGAAGATCGCCGGCAGGCGCCGACGCCATCCCTCGCCCAGCGCCCGCTCGAAGGCGTCGTCGACCGTCACGATCCCCTGCATCCGGCCCTCGGCGTCGACCACCGGCAGGGCGAGCAGGTTATAGCGGGCGATCGCCGCGGCGACCTCCTCCGCGTCGACGCCGACCTCGACCGAGATCGGGTCCGGGCGGGTGAGCTCGCGCACCGGAGTGGACGGATCGGCGACGATCAGGCCGCGCAGGGTGAGCGTACCGAGAAGGCGACCGCTCTCGTCGGTCACGTAGAGGTAGTAGACCTGGTCAGCGGATGGAGCCAGCTTGCGGAGCCGCTCGATCACCTCCTGCGCTGTCTCGTCCGGCGACACGGTGATGAAATCGGTGGTCATCAGGCCGCCGGCCGTCTCCTCGGCGTAGGAGAGCAGCTCACGGACGTCGGCAGCCTCGTCGGGCTCCATCAGGCCGAGCAGCTCGGCCTGGCGCTCGACTGAGAGGTCGGCCATCAGGTCGGCCGCCTCGTCGGGCCCCATCTCCTCGAGGATGTCGGCCGCCTTCTCCGGCGGCAGCCCCTCCAGCACATCCACCTGGTCTGCCGCCTGGAGCTCCTCGATCACGTCGGCCGCCCTCTCGTCGTCGAGCGAGGCAAGGATGCCGGCCCGATCCCGGGGAGCCAGCTGCTCGACGATGTGGGCGACGTCCGCCGGATGCAGCGTTGCGAGGGCCTGGTGGGGGACGCGCAGCTTGAGCGACGAGACGCTCGACTCGACGGGATCGACCGCCCCCCAGTCGATGTAGTTCTCGACCTCGAGCTTCAGCGAGCGAGCCAACCGGCCGCCGATCGCCGAGAGCCCAAGCCGGCGCAGGATGCCGGCCAGTCCGACGTCGACCGCCACCAGCCGCAGCCGGCCCTCGACCGGCGCGAGCTGGATGTCGTTGACCCGCACAATCTTTCGACCCTCGACGTCGACGATCTGCTTGTCCTGCAGATCGCGCCAGAGCCTGATCTCGTTGGGACGCTGCTGGAAGGAGGTGATGTTGATCGAGGCGGTGCGAAGACGCGCCCCGCCCGTGTCGATCGTATCGACGGCCGACCACGGGAGGAAGATCTCGCGGCCACCCGCCACGCGGACGACCAGGCCGGTGACGGGCGGGTACCGCTCGCCGAGCGCCACGATCAGGTCACGGACTTTGCCAAACGGCTCGCCGTTTCGGTCGAGCACCCGCTTGCCGATGAGCTGGCTGAGGAAGAGCATGCTGAGACCACCTCGCTGCCAAGGGGGTGGTGCGCCACGCAGCGGGTAGTCCCTCAGATTGCGGGGGAGCCGCGTCCCCTGGACGCTAGGCGCTCATCCTCCGCGACGGGCGGCCACGTACGCTCGTGTCGCGTCTACTGGGACCCGCGTCCACGTTGATCTCTGGTGAGCCTCGTTGATGGGTTTGACGGCGCCACATTCTAGACCGATAGCTCCGTTGCTGAACGGGCTACGGGGCCCGGCTCGCCCCCTTACCGGGCTGAGCAGCGGCTCTAGAATGCGCGCGATGCCACGACCTCGAAGCGCGTCGCGCGGCAACGATGCGGTCATCAGCAACTCAGAGATCGCCCGGATCTTCAACGAGATCGCCGACATGCTCGAGATCCTCGGTGAGGTCGTCTACAAGGCCGTGGCCTATCGTCGCGTTGCCGATGTGATCGAACGCTACCCGCAGGACGTCGCCGGGCTGTTCGTACGTGGGACGCCGCCGAAGCTGCCCGGGGCGGGCGCGGCCCTCACCGCAAAGCTGGCGGAGCTGACCGCAACCGGCCGGCTCGAGTACCACGAGCGGCTCCGTGCGCAGGTGCCCGACGGCCTGCTCGCGATGCTGCGCGTTCCCGGCGTCGGGCCGCGCACCGTCAAGCTGCTGCACGGCGAGCTCGGGATCGACTCGATCGAGTCCCTCCGTGCCGCAGCGGAGCAGGGGAGCCTGCGCGGGCTGCGTGGGCTATCGGCGAAGGCCGAGCAGAACATCCTCGAAGGGATCGCGCGTGCCGAGAACCGCAGTGGCCGGCTCTTGCTGCACGATGCCGACGCGCTGGTCGCCGGTCTGATCGCGAGCCTGAGGGGGGTGTCCGGCGTGCGACGGATCGAGCCGGCCGGCTCTCTGCGCCGCCGCCGCCCGACGATTGGCGATCTCGACCTGTTGGCCGCGGTCGAGGACGCGCCAGCGCTGATCGCCGCCATGGATCGGCTGACCGGGGTCGAGCGGATCCTCTCGGCCGGCACCGACAAATCGAGCGTCGTCCTCCGCGAGGGGCCGCAGGTCGACCTGATGGTCTGCCCGCCCGCGGCGTGGGGCACGCATCTGGTGCACTTCACCGGAAGCAAGGAGCACAACGTAGCGCTCAGGGGGAGGGCGCTGGCGCGAGGCCTGTCGCTCTCCGAGAAGGGGTTCAAAGTGGTCGAGACGGGCAAGCTCCTGCTCGCCGCGGAGGAGGCCGAGGTCTACGAGCGCCTCGACCTGCCGTGGATCCCTCCCGAGCTCAGAGAGGACGAGGGCGAGATCGCTGCCGCCGAGTCAGGATCGCTGCCACAGCTCGTGAACGCGGCCGACCTGCGCGGAGACACCCACACCCATTCCGACTGGACCGATGGCGTCGACAGCATCGAGGCGATGGCGCGCGCCGCGCGCGCAATGGGCCGCGAGTACATCGTGCTCACCGACCATTCGCCCTCGCTCGGCATCACGCGCGGCCTTTCGCTCGAGCGGATCGAGGAGCAGCGCGCCGAGCTCGACCGCTTGAACGTGCAGCTGGCACCCTTCCGCATCCTGCATGGCACCGAGATGGAGATCCGAGCGAACGCCACGCTCGATTACCCCGACCAGCTGCTGGTCCGCTTCGACGTGGTGCTGGCCAGCATCCACACCGGGCGTGGCCAGTCGAGCGAACAGCTGACGCGACGCGCACTGGCCGCCATCGAGAATCCACACGTCGACGTGATCGCACATCCAACCGGGCGCATCGTGAACGCACGCGAGCCGATGT